>JBAYOE010000027.1:0-11776 GCA_041678405.1 Sphaerochaetaceae bacterium
ACAAGGGAGAGAAACGGTTTGTTCTGCAGCGCAAAGGCTTCGACACGTCCCATTACGATACAGTTGGTAATAATTAATCCGACATAAGGCCCCAGCTGTTTCCACATCTCGGGGTAGTAAGCTTTTAGAGCGATGTCGACAATAATTACATAAGTGGCAATTACCATTGTCTCTACCATCATCCTGATTCTACTGGGAATCCACTTTCTCATAATAGACAACGTCCAACTGGAAAGGGCGGTGGTAAACATCACCCCCAAGACCATTACCATTGTGTTGTCTAATTTATTTGTTACCGCCAAAGTCGAACAAATTCCCAAAATCTGGACAAAGACAGGGTTGTCTTTTCCAAGGGGGTCTAAAAATGTTTTTTTAAGTTTGCTTTTTGCCATCTAATTTCTCCCCACGCTATTGCCGTCCTCGACTTTGAGGCGGTTCATGATATTTCTGAAAGATTCACTTGTTCTGGTAGCTCCGGTGATGGCATCAATTTCATCAGCCATAGATGAGGTTCCCTCTTCGACAAGCCGAAAGGGTCCCTGCTTGCCCACAAACTGGGCTGTAAACCAAGGCTCTTCAATTCGTGCCCCCAAACCCGGAGTCTCGTTTTGACTTACTATGGAGACTCCGCTGAGTGTTTTTAAATCATCTTCGAAACCGACCATTATTGAAATGATCCCCCATAAACCGGGCCCTTCGGTGGCAAAGACGAACCTTGTGACTCCATCATCAGTTTTAATCAGGTAGTGGTTATCCTCTTGTGTAACATATTTTTTATAAAGGTCGTTAACGGAGGCGGGAGTTCCTTCGTGAGTTATACCGCCGGCATCCAAGACACTGCGCCAAAGGAAGAATCGTTCATTCTCTTGAACCAACTCCAAAGTTGAGAGATGGAGAGCTGCCGTCAGCAAAATACAGACTACAGTGACAGCTACCATGAAGATTATAGGGTTGATTCTTTTTGCATAAAAACTCTGACTTTTCATGCGTTACCCCCTGCCACTTTTTTCTTGGCTTTAAGTTGTTTGAAATAGTGGTCAAAAAGCGGCCCAAACATATTCACCAATAAAATTGCAAAAGTAACACCTTCGGCCCAAGACGAGAATACCCTGATTAAAACCGTAAGCAATCCAAACAGTATTCCATAAACCCAGCGGCCTAAGTCGGTACTTTGACTTGAAGAGACCGGGTCGGTGACCATAAAAAAAGCACCCAGCAAAAAGCTTCCGCTCAGAAGTGCATAGAGGGGATTAAGTGCTCCGTTGACACCGCCAAGAAACAAAATAGTTTGAAAAATCAAAAAAGAGGAAATTGAACCGACAACTATTTTCCAGTTGGCTACTTTTTTATAAACGATGTAAAGACCCCCAATAATCAACAAAAGAGCCGATGTTTCACCGAAGCTGCCGCTGACAGGTCCAAACAAAAGCTCCAAATACGATGAGTTTTGTGCAATCATCGGGGTAGCTGCACTGACTACATCCGCTTTTGTCAGCCAAGTTCCCAATCCGCCGGGAAACCAGTTAAGGGCGGTTTGCGGTAAAACAAAACGGCCTGTCATAGGAACCCCAAAACTAATATAGACAAAAGCCCTTGCCGTTATTGCCGGGTTAAACACATTTTTGCCAAACCCTCCGAAAACCATTTTCCCAAACACTATTCCAAAAGCAATCCCCAAAGCCGCCATCCACAAAGGGAGTGCCGGAGGCAATGAGAGTGCAAAAAGGAGACTTGTCACAAAAACTGACTCAGTCACTTTTAGGTTGTACCGCTTAGCCATCAGCCATTCGCTGAAAACAGCTACGGCCACTACAACCGCTAAGACAGCCACAAAGCGCCACCCAAAAAAATAGATGGCTCCGACAGCCGCCGGACATAAGGCAATCAAGACATTACGCATCGCCTGTTGTTTCTGTATCTTCACGTTTACCTCCCTCTCTACTTGATGGCTATTGTAACTCACTATTTGGATTCTGTAAAAAGAAAGGAATTGAATTATTGTATTTGAAGCGATTTTAGATTAATTATTTCAACAGAAATTGCCCCTTGGTCCTCATTAACCTTTCCTTCAATTATAAAAGCACCCAAAGAATCGGAAAAACTTTTCAGTTTTAAATAGATGTGGGGAAACACAACAGTCTCATAAAGGGCACTCTCATCCTCAAAAGAGATAAACTCCATCCGTTTTCCCCCCTTTATGGAGATTGTTTTCCGGGCGATTAAAATTCCCGCCAACGTTACTCTTTTGTTTATAAAGAACTTTAAGTCTTTTGCCAAAATACGTCCTATTTTCTCTATTTTTTCTTTGTAAAGTAAAAGGCTGTGGTAATCGCGTAAAAACCCCAAAGCCTCAAACTCATAAATAAGCTCTCTTTTACTTCTCTGCGGTTTTAAAACGGGCAAGTTTAGTTGAGTCTTATCTTCGCTGAGAAACAGCTCTCTTTGACCTATGTGTTGCATTGAAGCCGTTAAGAGCAGCTGCAGTTGTTTAGACCTGGCAAGTCCGTAAGAGAGAGAATCAAAAGAACCCGAAGAAACTAAGGCAAGGTAATCGTCTCGGTTAAGTTTCAGTAAAGAGGAAGCCTCCTTTAAGGATTTGAACAAACCGGTTTTGCCTCGTACCTCTAGAATCGTTTCAATCGCTTTGACACTTAAATTAGAGATTGCCATAAATCCGATAACAATGGCTCCTTTAACCGGGCGGTAGTGGTATTGACTCAGATTAATATCGGGTCCGTAAAGTTCTATTGCCAATCTTCTTGCTTCTCCGATATAAGCAGCGGCAGGATAGTAACCCCCTCCGTTTGAAAGAACCGCTGCCATGAAGTGGTTTTTGTGATGGACTTTAAGATAAGCCGATTGAAAAGAGAGCTTTGCATAACTGGCTGAGTGGGCTTTGCAGAAAGAGTAGCCTTCAAAGGAGAGCATCATCTGCCAAATCTCCTCTACTGCAGACAATTTGATGTTGTTGTTTATACAGCCGCTCTTAAAAAGTTCCTCATACTCCTCTAATTTTGCCCCCCTCCTTTTTTTAGAGATTATTTTACGCAGGGCATCCGCATCTGCCTCTGAGAAATTTGCCAAAGTTACGGCAATTTTTGATAAATCTTCCTGGTAACAAAGTAGCCCGTAACTCTCTTTTAATACCGTCTCTAATTTTTTGTCCAAAGGTTTACAAGAACCCCCCTTAAGACGCCGCAGATACTCGTTAATAAGAGAATTGGCAGCCGGGCGGATAATTGAAGAGTGGATGACTATATGCTCAAAGTCCCCTTTTTTACTTTTGATTTGCAGTTGTCTCATCGCAGGAGATTCGATGTAAAAAACACCCATCGATTGCCCATCAGCCAGAGATTTTTGGGTAAGGGGATCCTCTTCAACTGCCCAATTGTTTTCATCTATCTCAATATTTTCCTCTTTTAAGCTCTTTAAAGCATCCCGAACCACTGCCAAAGAGCGGTTTCCCAAAAGGTCTATTTTCACAAACTTAGCAGCTTCGACTCCCTCTTTTTCCCATGCCAGCAGAGGATAGCCATCATTTGAGTACTCGATGGGACAGTACTCACTGATGGGTCGCGGACCAATAACCAATGCTCCGCAGTGCATTGAGATTGTGCTGGGCAATCCGACAAGGGATTTTGCTCTGTCAAAAATATCGAGCCAAAGCGGATCTTCTGTTGGATTTTTATTAAAACTTGAAATCTGCGATTCACTGAAGCCGTAAGCTTTGGCACACTCTCTGAGAGCGGAAAGCCAATTAAAATGGTTGTGATTGGCAACCCGGGCACAGTGATCAGAACCGAAATGAGAAATTACACTTTTAATTAAATCATCCCGTTCATCCCAGGCAAAATCGACATCAATATCGGGAGGGTCGTTGCGGGCGCTGTTTAAGAACCGTTCAAAATAGAGGTTATGTTTAATCGGGTCCACATTTGTGATACCCAAAGAGTAAGAGACTATCGAAGAAGCTGCCGAACCCCGTCCGCAGCTACGACTGGCAGCAGAAACGATGTCATCCATAACTAAAAAATAGGAGGAAAACCCTTTATCGTTTATAATTTTCAGTTCATACTCAATTCTTTCGATTACCCCTTCAGAGAGTTCTCCGTATCTTTTTTCTGCCCCCACATAGACTCTTTTTTGCAGTTCTTCAAAACAACTTTTCTCTTTATGAGGGTAGGCGGGAAAGATAAATTCGGTAAACGGATTTAAATTTTTACACACATTGGCAATCCTCTCTGTCTCTGAAAGGGCATCGGGATATGATTTAAAAGCTTCTACAAACCTCTCTTGGTTAAGAATAAGTGCCGATTTTTTATCGCAATCGGTATCTGAGAGGGTTCCCAAAGTTTTCGAGGTCGCTATCGAGCGCAGAATTTTATGACTTTCGAACTCTTTAGGGTCTAAAAATGTGGCATCGTCTATTGCGGCTATCGGGATATTTAACTTCCTTGCCAAAAAGAGATTTTGATTATCATTAGGGGTAATTGCAGCTGCCAAATTCTCTACTCTGTTATGAAAAAGGGGTAAAAGTTGGTGCTCCTTAACGATAAGGCAGAGCCCTTTGGAATTTTTTATTAAAGCCTCAATCAAGTTGAAAGAGCTTTGAGTCTTTATGGAGGTAAGAAGGCAGCAGAGATTTTTGTAGCCCTCTAAGTTGCAGGCAAAAGCAAATATGTTAAAATTATCGAAAGCCAACTGAGAACCGATGATGTAGTTTACACCGTTCTCTTTTGCCGCTTCGATGAAGCTGTGAAGTCCGTAGAGGTTGTTTATGTCGGTAATGCCTACCGTTTTAACATTTTGGCGTGCCAAAAAAGAGACTATTTTTGCAGGGGATGAGGTTCCCCACAAAAGGGAGTAGGAAGATCTAACGGCAATTCGACTGGCCATTGTATAAAGTTGCTCCGCTGCGTACTATTGCCGCTCCGTAACGGCTACGCAGAATATCAATATTCTTTTGTAACTGTTTCTGGGCAGTTGCTTTGGCAAAATCAAAAAGCTCTGCCTCTCTGAAAGAGTCCTCTAAATCGATGAATTTGAGTAAAATTCCTTTAAGGCGGATTCTTTTTACGAAAGATTTTATGACGGCTTGCCTGCAGGCCAAACGCAGCTCATTATCGTTAACCAAAGGAGAATTAAAACGCTCTTTGTGTTCGCTAAGCGACCCGTCGGCCCAAAAGAGGCGTAAAAAAAGAGCTCTGGTTGCCAAGTTAAAACTGCGCATCTCTACCGAAGCATCTTCGGCTGTTGCTACGACAGCTGCTAAAACGGAGTCGAATTCTAAAACAGGCTCAAAGAAATTGATTTTTCTGGTGATAGTTCTCTCTTTGGATCTCTCGATCAAAAAGGGATTTGGCTCTAAGCCGAGAGCCGCATTGCGTAAAGTTATTCCCCGTTGACCGAGAATAGCAAATGCCTCGGCATCTGTCAGTTGGGCAATTTCCCCGATTTTTGTGAAACCGGCCACATTTAGTACTCTTCCTGTGGCAAGACCAACTCCCGGCAGGAGTTTTAGATCCTGTTCTGCCAAAAAAGAGGCCTCTTGGCCGCTTCTTATTTGGGCTATCCCTTCGGGGCTAATAGTTTGCGAACCTATTTTTGCAACGAGTTTATTGGAGGCAACAGCTACGGCACACCCCATATTCAGTTTTGAGAGAATTCGCTTTTTAAGGGCCAAGGCACAATCGACAGGTTCGCCAAAAAGACGTTTTGTCCCCTTTACATCTAAAAAGAGATTTCCCGAATGTGAAGGGAGAATGCTCGGGGAGTAGTTGGATGCAATCTCAATTAACATTTTATTGGCCAATGCATTCTCAAAGGGATTGGGAGGCACCACCTTAAGTTTCGGTTCTCTTTTAAGTGTTGTACTTAAAAGCATTCCGGGGAAAATTCCCTCCGAATGGGCATTTGGGGAACTGCTTAAGACTATTGCCCTAGGCCCCTCTTGGGCAATTACAAATGGTACCTTAGTTAAGGAGGGTTCTTTTGCCGTGGCAACGGCGGCTTCAAAGTTGTCGATGTTAATATTTATTATCGTGCTCTCTGTATGAGACATCTCTAATCCTTTAGAAGTTCTTTCAAAGATTGGGCATTCAGAGCTGCCTGGGCGTTGCGGTGGTTGTTGAAATAGATAAAGACCTTTTTTGCATTGACGGCTAACGAGTTAATTCTTGCAGCAATCCTTTGAAGCTCTTGGGCACTGTAAAAATAGTCGTAGCGCGAAGCGGTATCGGAATTCCACCATGATTGCTCGTTGCGTCCGTGAAGTCGGATGTAGGCAACAGATGAAGTAAGCACATCGACAATCGGAGGGGAGTTCTTCAATAGAGGTAAATCGAGAGAAACCAAAGTTACTTCTCTTTTTCTTAACTCATCCAAAGTGCGGTTGTTGTACCACTGAGCGTTACGAAACTCAACGGCCAAAGGAAATCCATTTAAGGCCCCAATCAGATTGCCAAGATAAAGGCGCTGCTCGACTTCGTAATGAAAAGAGTAAGGGAACTGAAGCAGTATTGCCCCGAGACACCCCTTTTGGGCCAAAGCTGCCACTGCTTTTTGAAAAATTACAGCTTCTGAGCGCCACTGGTCTGTTTTGACGGTGTGGGTCAACGATTGATGGGCTTTTATCGAAAAAAGGAGATGGGACGCCTGTTCTGCCATTTTTACCAATTGCTGATGTTCGGGCATCCTGTAGTAACTGAAATTCAGCTCTACGGTAGGAAATTGGTTGGCGTAGTAGCTAAGGTACTCCTCATTCTTTGTTTGCTGAGGATAGAATGATCCGACCCACTCCTTGTAACTGTATCCCGATGTTCCCACATAAATAGAGTTCATACCCTAGGTATACTATACAAATGTTTAGTATTCAACCCTTTTTTTCGCTTGTTTTTATTATCTCCTTGCCAGATAATGAAGCAATGAAAATCTATCTTCTTCTTTTGGCCGGCGGGGCGGCAAAAAGGCTTTGGCCATACTCCAGCGATAAAAGGGGTAAACAGTTTATCCCCCTTTTTAGTGAAGGTGATAAAAAAAACGTCTCGCCGATTCAAAAAATATATGCCCAAATAAAAAGGGAGTTTCCCTCGGAAACGGTTGTTGTTGCCACCTCTAAAGAACAGCAGGAAGCTGTTAAAGAGCATCTTGGCAATGAGGTTATCACCGTAGTCGAACCTTATAAAAAAGATACGTTTGCTGCTGTTGTTTTTTCTGTTCTTTACATAAAAGAGTACCTGAAAGCTTCCGATGAGGATGTGGTGGTAGTTCTTCCCACCGATGCCATTGTTGAACCATTGTATGCTACAAAACTTAGGCAGATGGCTTTGGCGGTGAAAGAAAAACAGCTCGATATCGCTTTAATGGCAATAAAACCGACCTCTGCTTCTCCTCAATTCGGCTACATAATCGGTTCGCTTAAAGCGGATCAATACATTGAAGTAGAGAGATTTATTGAGAAACCCGATCAGAAACAGGCTGAAGAGTTGGTTCAAAGCGGGGCTATGGTAAACGGAGGAGTTTTTGCTTTTTCGCTGGGGTCTCTGTTAAAGAGAGCTAAATCAGAGTTTGACATTAAGAATTTTGAAGCGATGAAGCAAAGTTATAAAAATATGATGACAAACAGCTTTGACTATGAGGTGGTGGAGAAGGCTCAAAAAGTCGGTGCCGTTGTTTATGAGGGGAAATGGAAAGACATCGGGACTTGGGCCTCTTTGGTTGAAGAGTTACACTTTAAAAAAGAGTCTAATCAGATTAAGTACAACAGTCACAATACCACTGTTATAAATGATTTGGGGATTCCGATAGTTACGGTGGGTGTCTCTGATTTAATTGTTGTTGCCAACAGAGAGGGGATCTTAATAACCAACCGTTTTGAGTCAAACAACGTTAAAGAGGCGGTTGAATTATTAAAGTAGAGCTGTTTGTTTTTGACTTGTACCTATTTGGATATTATAATCAGGGTATAAGGTAATTTCGATTCGGCCCAAATTGAGCCAATCGACGCTCAATGTAACCCGATTCATGTTTACCTAAGGAGGGGATATGATTAAGCGTGCCATTGTTGCTACCGACCTTTCACAAGCTTCCGATAACATGGTCAAAGAGCTCGGATTTTTAAGAGAGTTTGGTGTGAAAGAGCTTTTATTATTGCAATGTCCCGATTACCAAGAGGTGGCCTCGGAGGTTTTTCCGTATGTTGCTACAGTTCAAACCGAAGCTATTGAAGCCCAAAAAAAAGTTTTGGAGGAGTTGGGTTTTGAAGTTGAGGCCCGTATTTCTCCGGGAAATGCCAAACGGGAGATCAACAGGATAGCTTTTGACGAAGACTTTCCACTGGTTGTGGTGGGCTCTCAGGGAAGAAGTCTTGTCGGAGGGGCATTTCTAGGCGGAGTTGCCTATGAGGTTATGTTGGGTGCCCGAAAACCGCTTTTAATTGTAAGGCTGACTGTTGATGAGAACCGAGTTCTCAAAGTTATCGGCATAGCAAAAGAGGGAACTGCAAGCCATATTTTATATGCAACCGATTTTTCTGCCGGTGCCCAAGAGGCCATCCATTACATTAAAAATTTAATATCGAGTGGCAATGTCAAGGAGTTAACTCTTGTCCATGTCCAAGACCGAAGCCGCATAGAACCTCACCTTGTCGAGCGGGTAGAGGAGTTTAATAAAGTTGACAAGCAACGCTTAGAGGCTCTTAAAAAGCAGTTTATGGGGACAAACAACCTCAAGATTCATTTGAAGTTGGTTTATGGGAATCCCCACACTGAGATAATTCGGGAGATAGAGGACAGTAAGGCGACCATGGTGGTTATGGGAACCCAGGGTCGCGGTTTTATAAGAGAGCTGTTTGTCGGCAGCGTCAGTCAATACGTTGCCCGTAAATCGGAAGTTCCTGTTCTTTTGATACCTCTGGTTCACAGCTAATCAAAAGATGCTCTAATAGAGCATCTTTCTTAAAACAGTGTGCAATATTCCCCCGTTTTCGTAGTAAGTAACTTCGATGGGAGAATCAAGGCGACAAGCGACAAAAAACTCTTTTTCTTGGCCGTCACTGTTTTTTGCCACAACTCTTAAATCCATTTTAGGAACAATCGTTTTTGGAATTTCAATTGAAAAAGTCTCCTCTCCGTTTAAATTAAGAGTTTCCAACGACTCTCCCTCTTTAAAAGTTAACGGAAGTACTCCCATCCCAACTAAATTGCTTCGGTGAATCCGCTCAAAAGATTGAGCCAAGACGGCTCTGACTCCCAACAGACGGGTTCCTTTGGCTGCCCAGTCTCTTGAAGAGCCGCTTCCATACTCTTTTTTAGCAATAATTATTAAATCCCTGCCCTCTTTCTGGTAAGCAACGGCAGCATCATAGATGTACATTAAATTCCCTTGTGGAAGCTTTTTTGTAAAGCCGCCCTCTTTAGGGGCACTTAGTTTTTGCTTGATGCGGGTATTTGCAAACGTTCCCCGTAACATAACGTCATGATTCCCCCTTCGGGTGCCGTAAGAGTTGAAATCTTTGGCTTCGACACCGAGACTTTTTAAGTAACTGCCGCTGGGATAGCTTGGATCTATTGAACCGGCTGGGCTGATATGGTCAGTGGTAACCGAATCGCCCATTACCAGTAACGGATAAGCCTCTTTTATACTCTCAATGGGGATTAATTCTTTGGTGAAAGGTTCAAAGAAGGGCGCTTTAGTGATGTAGGTCGATTTCTCATCCCAAGTGTAGGTGTCTCCTGTGGGAGCATAAAGTTCCTGCCACTGTTTGTCACCGCTAAATACATTTTTGTATTTTTCAATGAAAGCTTTCTGAGTGACATAATTATTTGCCAAGAGAGCCGTCTCTTTTGAATCGGGCCA
This sequence comes from Sphaerochaetaceae bacterium, assembly GCA_041678405.1. Taxonomy (GTDB): domain Bacteria; phylum Spirochaetota; class Spirochaetia; order Sphaerochaetales; family Sphaerochaetaceae; genus JBAYOE01. The sequence continues at coordinate 9,856 of JBAYOE010000027.1, forward strand.
CAAATCATCAAGATAGACAGCCACCCCGTTTTCATCGTAACCGAGTGGGTCTTTGGTTAAATCGACATCGACTCTTCCAATTAGGGCATAGGCTACCACTAAAGGAGGACTCATTAAAAAGGAGGCTTTTACATTTTTATGAATGCGTCCTTCGAAGTTTCTGTTTCCCGAAAGGACACTTGCCAAAGTCAGATCATTCTCCTGTTGGGCTTTTTCTATCGCAGGATGCAGAGGCCCTGAATTACCGATACAGGTTGTACATCCATAGGCAACAATGTTAAATCCGATTTTTTCCAAATAGGGGAGAAGGTTTGTTTTTTCCAAATAGTCACTGACTACCTGAGAGCCCGGAGCAAGAGATGTTTTCACCCACGGAGCAATTTTAAGCCCCCTTTCAACTGCTTTTTTAGCCAGTTGGGCAGCTGCTATCATAACCGAAGGGTTACTTGTGTTGGTACAACTGGTTATGGCGGCGATTGCTACAGCTCCATCAGGCAGTTGAACTTTTTGCCCCTCTATCTCAATCTCAACGCTCTTTTTTGTCCCGATTGTGGTTTTTTCCAATATTGTCCTACCCGCAGAGGAGAGTTCAATTAAATCTTGAGGCCGGGAAGGGCCGGCAATCGAAGGTTTTACCGTTGTTAGATCAAGTTCCAATACCCTGTCGTAAGCGGCACTCTTTGCAGCATCGTAAAAAAGGTTATTGGCTTTGCAGTAAGCTTCGGTAATTTTTGCTTCCTCAATTCTGCCGGTTAGCTTTAAATACTCGATTGTTTTTTCATCGATTGGAAAAAAGCCCATTGTAGCTCCGTATTCAGGACTCATATTGGCAATGGTTGCCCTGTCGGGAAGATCAAGTGAGGCGAGTCCCGGCCCAAAATACTCAACAAAGGCACCGACAACTCCAACCTTTCGCAATAAATTTGTTAAGGTGAGAACCAAATCGGTTGCGGTGCATCTGGGGTTCATTTTTTTTGTCAACTTAACGCCCACCACATCAGGGACGGCCATAAAATAGGGTTGTCCCAACATCACCGCTTCGGCTTCAATTCCGCCGACGCCCCAGCCCATAACTCCAAGGCCGTTAATCATGGTGGTGTGGCTGTCGGTTCCGACTAAAGAGTCGCAATAAAGGAGGTTGTCTTTTGTTTGAACAACTTTAGCTAAATATTCCAAGTTTACCTGGTGACAAATTCCGCTGTTTGGAGGAACAATCCTTAAATTAGAGAATGAGTTTTGAGCCCACTTTAAGAGGGAGTACCTCTCGTGGTTTCTCTCATACTCCAGTTTAACGTTCTCTTGTAACGACTCTTTTTTGGCATAAGAGTCTATCTGAACCGAGTGGTCAATAATTACATCAACCGGGACATGGGGGTTAATTATCTTTGGGTCTTTTGAGGCACTTTTAACGGCATCTCTTAAAGCGGCTAAATCGACTACAGCAGGGATACCGGTAAAATCTTGCATCAAAACTCGGGCCGGATGAAAGGGAATCTCATCGACAGCTTCTCTGTTTGGTGAACGGTCGACTACTGATTCTAAAAAGGAGTCGTCAAAGCCGTATTTATCTTGATGGCGAATCAAATTCTCTAAAAGAACCCTCAGGGAGTAGGGAATCTGATCTATATTATCTTTAGCCAAACTTTTAAGATCGTAATAGCAGTATTTTTTATTTTCGATTGTTAACTCTTTTTTATGTTTGTTACCCATTTAAACCTCCGTAATCTTAACCTAGCATACCTAGCAGAATAAAAGAGTGCAAGTTCATGGCTTATTCAATAAACAGTTTTAGCACCAATTTGCATAAGTTGTTACTAAGTATTATGAAATGTGAGATAAGTTATTGGAATGAAATCCCAAAACTACTAAAAAATCATCAGTTTTTGGATTTGAATCCAAAAAGCAGCCAAGCAAATAATGC
>JBAYOE010000028.1:0-11739 GCA_041678405.1 Sphaerochaetaceae bacterium
GGAGTCGTCTTGGAAGTTAAGGTCAAACAGGGAGACCAGCTTGCTGCCGATGATCTGCTTTTAGTCATAGGCACAGATGTCTCAAAACCACTAACTGCCGCAACACCGATTGCCCAACCGATCGCAGCACCTGTCTCTGTAGCCGCTCCCGTCCCACCTTCTTCTGCCGGTGCAACGGAAGTCAGAGCACCGATGCCGGGTTTAGTGCTTCGTATAGATGTAAAAGTCGGCGATAAAGTGCAAGAGAACGGGCTGTTGATGATTATGGAAGCAATGAAGATGGAAAACGAGATATTTGCACCGGCAGGCGGAACAATTACCTCTATCTCAGTCAAACAAGGCGATCAGCTGATGGCTGATGACCTGTTGATTACTATTGGTTAAGGGAGTTAAGTATGATTAATCAAGCATTTTCCCAACTGTGGCATACAACCGGTTTGGTTGGCTTCCTTGAGGCAGGAGGCTGGGGCAACTTAGTAATGATACTGGTTGGTTTTGTCTTACTGTACTTAGCCATAAGTAAGGGCTTTGAACCGCTGTTGTTAATTCCAATCGGATTTGGGGCAGTATTGGCTAATATCCCCTTTGCCTTCATTGCCGGAGTCGATCCGACAAGTACTTTTGGAGCAACCGGGTTTATAAAAATACTTTATGATATGGGAATAGAGAGCGGACTTTTTCCCATTTTGATATTCATGGGAGTTGGGGCTTTAACCGACTTTGGTCCGTTAATTGCCAATCCCAAAACACTTTTACTGGGAGCTGCCGCCCAAATAGGGATATTCGTGGCTCTCATCGGAGCATTGGTACTGAGTTTACTTCCCGGTATCAACTTTGATTTACATGCCGCTGCTTCAATAGGGATAATAGGAGGTGCCGACGGACCGACCGCCATCTATGTAACAAGTCGCCTAGCACCTGATTTGCTAGGCTCAATAGCAGTAGCAGCCTACTCTTATATGGCTTTGGTTCCGATTATTCAGCCGCCTATTATGAGGGCACTGACAACAAAAAGTGAAAGACTGATTAAGATGCAGCAGTTAAGACCGGTCTCAAAGTTGGAAAAGATCCTCTTCCCCATTTCGGTATTGACAATCTGTGCAATCCTTTTACCCTCTGCAACTCCGTTAATCGGAGCATTGATGTTTGGTAACTTGGCAAAAGAGTGCGGGGTGGTAAACCGCCTCAGTGACACCATGCAAAATGCCCTGATGAATACCGTAACAATATTCTTGGGTCTCTCGGTAGGCTCTAAGATGGAAGCCAAGTCATTTTTGAATCTGAATACTCTTGGCATTTTGTTACTGGGAATGGTAGCCTTTGGTTTGGGCACAGCCGGTGGAGTCTTAATAGCAAAGCTGATGAACAAGATCGACAAAAAACATCCAATCAACCCTTTAATCGGTTCGGCAGGTGTTTCGGCCGTTCCTATGGCAGCCAGAGTCTCAAGTAAAGTTGGACAGGAGTACAATCCACAAAACTTCTTATTGATGCACGCTATGGGACCTAACGTTGCCGGAGTAATCGGCTCTGCCGTTGCTGCCGGAGTTCTTTTGGCTGTTGTTCCTTTCATGGAACCGTTGATTAACGGTCTCAGACCGGCTTTGGCAATATTTATGTAGCTTTAAACGACCCTCTTTTCGAGGGTCGTTATTTATTGAAGTACCACCGCTTTTCGTTTATCATTCTCCTATGATTTATGTAGTCGTAATTTTAATCGGTGTCCTGATATATTTATGGAGTGCCTCTTTGTGGTTTTACAAAGACCGCTATACCTCTTTTATAAGTCCGAACGTTGATAACGTTTTTGACCGAAGGGCTCTGCCGATTGAGTTGGAACATGAAAGGGTAATGGATAGGGCTGTCATAATGATTCATGGTTATCCCAGCACCCCTCACTCGTACGATTGGGCTTCCAAACGGTTTTATGAAGAGCAATACGATGTTTTTGTCCCCCTTTTACCGGGCTTTGGCACGGAGCCCAAGGAACTTTACAAAACAACGTTTACCCAGTGGTACAACTATGTCGAAAACTTCTACAAAGAGAAAAGGGCCCATTATAAACACCTGTATGTTATCGGAACCTCAATGGGAGGCTCTATCGCCCTTAAACTCGGCGAACAGTTCAGCAATTCCCCTCTAGCCTGTGATGCAGTGGCAACGATTGCGGCTCCGGTTTTCTTAAACGACATAAAACTTGGAATAATCCATAAATGGTCTTTCTATTTTATGAGACTTGCCGCTCTTTTTACCCCGGCAATAAATCCCAAAATTCACACAGGCAGCGAGTGGATAAACGACGGAGAAGAGTTGTGGATCGGTTACGGCGGTGCTTTCGTCCGTGGAGGAGTCAGTTTCATGCATGCTCTAAAAACTATCAGAGCCGAACTTTCTAAAATAAACGTTCCACTCTATTTAGCCCATGATCAAAACGATAAAACTGTCAACTTTCAAAACCTTGCCGTTATAAAAGAGAAGGTCTCTTCTAAGAATGTTGTTGTAAAAATTACGAAACTGACAAGCGATCATAACAGACACACTCTTTTACTTTATCCTTCGATACAAAAAGAACTTGCCGATGATATTTTAACATTCTTTAGCGATGTTTATCGGGCTAAAAAGGAGCAATAATAGGATGAAAAGAGAAGATTACATCAGTTGGGATGAGTACTTTATGGGAGTTGCTCTCCTTTCTGCCCAAAGAAGCAAAGACCCTAATACCCAAGTGGGTGCCTGTATCGTTAACAGGGAGAAAAAAATTGTCGGAGTCGGGTATAACGGTTTACCGATAGGCTTAGACGATAATCAGTTCCCATGGAACCGGGAAGGACCTTTCCTTGAGACAAAATACCCTTATGTGTGTCATGCCGAGTTAAATGCGATTCTCAACAGCACTGTTAACTTAAAAGGGTGTAGCCTCTATGTTGCCCTTTTCCCGTGTAACGAGTGTGCCAAAGCCATTATCCAAGCAGGAATTACCGAGATTGTTTATCTCTCCGATAAATACGAGACATCCGATAGCGTCGTCGCTTCTAAAAAAATGTTGATTGGGGCAAAGGTAAATCTCAGAAAGCTTGCAGTAAGCCGCCAAGAGGTGTGTCTCTCTTTTTTGGTTGACTCATAAAATTTTAGATACCCTTATCTCTTCACACTCTTTATCTAAGGCAGCCGAAAGAAAGTTAACCTCTCTTTCAATCTCTTTTGTTGCAATTCTTTCCAATTTCCCTGTTATATCTTCTATCAAAAGAGTCCACTTTTGTCCCTTCTCTTTGAAGTGCCAGCCGCCAATTACCTCTCCTTCATAAAAAAGATAGTTTGGGTTTTCACTGTTTTTTAAAAAATAGTTATACGCCCTTTTCCCCTTTAAATAGGAGCCTCTCTTTGTTCCCTCCACAAGAGGGTCGTTTCGGCTTAAAAAATTCAGCCGATTTAAAAGCTGCTTTTCTCCGCTGAAGTGATTTTCAATAACAGAGTTCTCCCACAACCGTTTTGCATGTTCTACCAAGATATTGCACCATTGGCCAAAAGAGGTAAAATTTTCTTCTCCCCCTCCCTTTAGATACCGATTTATTAGATTGTCTTTATTATTCTCAACCGAGAGTTCTTCCTTATCCAAGCCTATCGGATAATACAAAGAGACTAAGTTTAAAAGTGGTTTGGCTAAACTTTCACCGATATTCTCACCGTTATGTACAAAGGAAGGCCATCTAAACACTTCTTGGTCAAAAGTATCCAAAGTCTCTAAAAGCTCGTTTTCAAAGTCCCCTTTGAATGTTTCAGCTACTTTAAGAGCATTGTTTAAGAGTTCTTCTACAGAAAGAGAGAGTGCTTTTAGCATTGGTTCATACCCTTTAAAGAAAAATAGGAGTTCTTCTTCATTTTGGGGTTTAAGGAATTTGTTAAAAAGAGCCCACTGCCCTTTTAGGACTACCCTTTTATTTCCGTTTGGGAAATTTATTGTTATTAAAGAGCCCTCTTTCAGAAGGCTCTTTATCTCTTTGTTTGTGGTATCTTCAACTCGGGATGCAAGGGCAATTGCCAGATCTTCTTTAACGACAACGGGAAAACCAATCAAATCAAAAGCACTGAACAGCTCATCTTTAGGTAAGCGAGCATTCAAATGATGATAACCAAAGGTTTGTCTTTTCATAAGAACCCCCTTTGGTCTATTATCGTCTACTTCAATTGGTAAACCAAGAGCAATCAGTCTTTCTCAGGCAAAACAAAGTTGAGCACTATCCCAACAACAGTGGCTAAAGCAACTCCGCCCAATTCAAATCTCAAATCTTTGCCCAAACTGAAAGCAACCAAGCCTCCCCCTATCCCAATCACTAAAATAACACTGCTGATGGTAAGGTTTCTCTTGCTTGCATAATCAACTCCGCTTTCAACCAGAGTCCTTAGACCACTTGAAGCAATTATGCCGAAAAGAAGCATTGAGATTCCGCCGATTACAGGAGTGGGGATAGTCTGAATAAGGGCCCCGAATTTTGGTAAAAATGAGAGAGCCGTTGAGATAATTGCCGCTCCTCCGATTACGTATACACTGTAAACTCTGGTGATTGCCATTACCCCGATATTCTCCCCGTAGGTTGTATTAGGAGGACCTCCCCAAAAAGCAGCCCAGGCAGTTGCCAATCCGTCACCTGCCAAAGTGCGGTGTAAACCGGGGTCACTGGTAAAGTCCCTTCCGACGACTCTGCTGAGAGTCATCGTATCACCAAGATGTTCAGCCATCGTTGCTAATGAGACAATCACAAATGTTAACATCGGAACAAAAGCAAACTTAGGCAATCCGAATTTGGGAAGCCCAAACCAAGCGGCATTGGCAACGATGCTGAAATCTATTATGTGAAAAGCGGGAAATACCAGACCCATCAAGAGGGTGAAGGCATAACCGACAACCAAGCCAATGAGAATCGGAATAACACTGAAAAACCCTTTTACAAAAATATTAGTAATAACGGTAGCTGCCAGTGTTACCACTGCAATCGAAAGGAAGATAAGGGAATAGGAACCGTTGGAATCTATCATTGCCATCTGCATGGCCGTTGGTGCTAAACTTAATCCGATAACGATTATAACAGCCCCGATGACTACCGGAGGCAACATCTTTTTAATCCAGCCGACTCCGATTCCTTTGATTATTAGGGCGACGAGACAGTAAAAAAGCCCCGCTGCCACAGCACCTCCCAAAGCATACGGAACTCCATAAGAACCCGATATTGCAATAAGAGCCGGAATGAAGGCAAAAGAGGAGCCTAAGAAAGCCGGAACTTTTGCACCGGTTATTAAGATATAGAGTAGAGTTCCAGTTCCTGCCGTGAAAAGAGCCGCAGAGATGCTTAATCCCGTTAAAATTGGGACTAGAATCGTCGCTCCGAACATCGCAAATACATGTTGGATGCTTAGTGGGATCAACTCTTTCAATGGCGGCTTGTCACCTGGCATATAGAGTCCGTTGTCGTTGGCCATAGGTTCCTCCTAAAGATTAATTTTTACGAATTTTAACGAGGCATTAAAATTATGCCAATACCCCAAGGCCTAGTTTTTAAAATTTATTTCCCTCTGGAGAGAAGATATATAACAAAATACTCTTCCAAAGAGCGCTTAGGACCCGCCTCTTTGCTTAAAAGCCTTCTCTTAGCCAAGCTCTGCCTCTTCATGTAACTTCTGTAAAGAGCCAAAGCAATATTCTGTTCTTTTTCCGAAATTTCCTGTTTTCCCAACATCAACATAGAGGTGTTGCGATCGATTGCCCTAATTCCCTGTTCGTTCATCTTCAACCTAAGTTCCACCAACTCTTCGTAAGTTAAATCAAAGAGAAATTCCTCCAAAGAGTAAACAAACTCTTCGTATTGCGCTACCTGAGACAGAAAATCACTCCACACGTTTTCAAGCATTGCACTTATTCTCATAATCTCTACCGTCCCCAAAAGAGTTCCCAATACGGGGACAATGGTGTGCCGAGCCGTCCACAAGTCTCTGATGGCCAGAGCAAAAGTTTCTAAATATCCGCTGGTTCTTCTGTCCCACATGATAATAAGTTCGTGGATTGCCTTTTTTGCCCAAGGTTCCTGAAGATCCTCTTCGGTAATCAAGGCAGTGTACAGATCTTCAGCCATAAGAGTGAACAATAAATTATTGTACTGCCGTTCTACTTTCTCTTTACAATCATCCAGATGATTAACAGTATCAATCAGTTTCATCAACAGCCCAAAAAGGTGGAGCTTACTGACTGTCAAACCGTGACCCAATACCGCTTTGGCTGGGAGATTCACAACGTGATTAAGACCATGTTCAATTAATTTTTCTGCCAAAGAGTCACTTGTTCTTCCGTTCTCTTTTTGAAAGAGGTCTGTATTTGGAGAAGGAGCTCGATCTACAATGGCTGCCAACTGTTCCAAATCTTGTATTCGATCTCTGACCGTCAAGGTAAAGGGGGATTTTGCTTTTTCTAAAATGCGCAAACAGGCATCTAAAGCCGATCTCTCAGCATCAGTAAATGTGACCACATTGACTCCTTTTACCTATTTCCTCTAACAATAAGCTACCTTTCTCTATAAGTCCAGAGACTTGGAACACAATAAACAGCTATGCTATGGTATCCTGTACATAGGAGAGCAGAAATGGACAATAGTGTTGCTAAACTGATGATGGAATTGGTTAAAATTGACTCCCCCTCAAAAGGCGAGCTCAATTTTACTGAAATTATTATAAAGAGACTCAACAAGATGGGTCTTTTAACCTCTGTTGATAAAAAAGGGAATTTAACGGCAACCCTCGATGCTGCCAAAGGGCTAGAACAAGAGAAGCCGATTGTTTTTTGTGCCCATATGGATACCGTCAGCACTGCTGTTAACGTAAAGCCCATTTTAGAAAACGGTGTTATTAAAAGTGACGGGATGAGTGCTTTGGGTGCCGACGACAAGGCAGCCATCGCTTCTATTTTGTCAGCTGTTGAGAATATAATCAAAAATAATATTCCCCACAAGAAAATAATACTGCTTTTTACAGTCGAAGAAGAGATTGGTTTAGAGGGAATAAAAAAGTACGACTTAGCGTCTTTAGCAGATGTCGAAGGGGTTCTGGTCTTTGATTCCAGCAACACTGTCGGAACTGTCGTAACTGCCAGTCCCTGTAAAATTGATGCAACTGTCACATTTAACGGAAAGGCTGCCCATGCCGGCTTTGTCCCCGAAAAGGGAATCAGTGCAATCATGCTGGCTGCCAAAGCAATCGATAAAATGAATCTCTTACGAATTGATGAAGATACTACAGCCAATATCGGAACCATTAAAGGAGGAGAGGCAACAAACATTGTCAGTGAAAAATGTGTGCTGACTTTGGAAGTCCGTTCGGCCAGCAGCCAGAAAGCAAAAATGCACATGAGTCACCTTGAGATTTGTTGCATAAAAGCCATCGGAGCTTTAGGAGGTTCTTACACCTTTGAAATCAATGAAGTCTATCCCTCTTACAAAGTAGAAGAAAAGGATTCTCTTCTTTTGAAAGTAAAAGAGGTAATAGAAAACTCAAATCTTAAATATAATGGTGTCCCCAGTGGCGGTGGCAGCGACACAAATATTATGCGTAACAACAATATTAGGGCTTTGACTTTGGGCGTCGGTTACAATAATGCCCATTCAACACAAGAATCAATTGAGATAAAAGAGTTAAACAATTTAACGGCTTTGATTCAAAATTTTGCCAAAGGATTATAAAATGGAGAGTGTTGCTATAGTAGGTTTGGGAGCTGTCGGCTCGATTTATGCTTATCTTTTAAGCGAAGCAATCGGTTATGATAATGTTCAGATAGTTGTTGATAAAAAACGTAAAGAGCGTTATGAGAAATCTCACCTCTATTTAAACAAAAAAGAGGTCGATTTTAATTACGTAACTGAACCGACTCAGAAAGCTGACCTAATAATAGTTGCAACGAAAAATAACCAACTTGAAGATGCAATAAAGGCTGTAAAACCTTTTGTGAAAGAGGATTCCACCTTCCTCTCACTCTTAAACGGTATCGACAGCGAAGTTGTCTTGGCAAGTCATTTCTCTAAAGAGAGGGTGATTTATGCCTTCACTACCGCTTTGGATTCAACCAGAAACGAAAATCAGATCTTTTTCTCAACAACAGGAATTGTCTATTTTGGAGAGTACGATAACTCTATTACTCCACGGATAAATAAAATTGAAGACCTCTTTAAAAAAGCAAAGATTAACTACGTTGTTCCCCCAAATATCCATTTGGAGATGTGGGCGAAGTTTATGGTTAACGTAAGTATAAACACAATCAGTGCCATTACCGGGGCCACTTACGGAGAGTGTGCTAAAAACAAGGTAATCAGGAATTTAATAATTGAGACGCAAAAAGAGGTCGTAGCTTTAGCTCAGAAGAATAATATTAAAGAACTCGATTATTCTTACATTGAGAAATATCAGAAGGTTTTTGCTTCACTGCAGCACGACGGAAAAACTTCAATGCTTCAAGACATAGAATCTAACAGACCGACAGAAAACAGGTGGTTTTGTATCAGAGCATCGGAGCTGGCAAAAGAGTTGGGAGTCCCTACCCCTTTAATTGATGCACTGGGACGCCTTCTTGATGTCATAGAAGACAAAAAAGCCGCCCAATCCTTTGGTAAGGCGGACGGCAATATTTAAACTGCTAGAAAAGTTCTAGCAGAGAAGGACAATGGATTTAGTTTTAACTCTCTTTTAAACCCTTTTCCATTACATCCAGAAGGGTATACAGCTCTTTTGGCAATCTGTCACCGAACTTTGGGTAGTGGTTCTCTCGGACATCTTTAACCTCGTTCAACCACCCCTCTTTATCGACACTCAGCAGTTGCTCCATGTCTTTGAGGCTAACCCCTTTGGGAGGATCTATCGCATCAACGGCAGGCATGATTCCAATCGGAGTTTCTCTTGTTTTTGCTGTTCCTGCACAGGCTTCAAATACCCATTTCAGAGCACGGCTGTTCTCACCAAAACCGGGCCACAACCATGAACCGTCATCGCTCTTTCTAAACCAGTTAACCGAAAATATCTTTGGCAACTTTGATTGGTCGTGGGTTTTACCGATATTAATCCAGTGCTGGAAATAATCACCCATGTGGTAACCACAGAAAGGCAGCATTGCAAACGGATCACGTCTGACTGCCCCCAATTTTAAATCGCTTGCCGCTGCAGTAATCTCTGAACCTACTATCGAGCCCAGAAACACTCCATGATTCCAATCTCTGGCCATGTAAACTAAGGGAACAGTTTTAGCCCGCCGTCCTCCAAAAAGGAAGGCATCAATGGGAACTCCTTTCGGATCCTCCCACTCAGGTGCAATACTGGGACACTGTCTGGCCGGAGCCGTAAAGCGGGCATTGGGGTGTGCTGCCGGTTTTTGGTTTTTGTTGCCCTTCTCCTGTATCCACTCGTTACCTTGCCAATCTATCAACTTCCCGGGAGCATCATAGCCGATTCCTTCCCACCAGACATCCTTATCTTCAGTGATTGCACAGTTTGTGAAAATAGAGTTTTTCTGAAGGGTACTTAAAGCGTTGGGGTTAGAGTCCTTGCTTGTCCCCGGAGCTACTCCGAAGAAACCGGCTTCGGGGTTAATTGCATATAACCGTCCGTCTTCACCGAACTTCATCCATGCAATATCATCTCCGATGGTTTCGACTTTCCACCCTTTGATGGTCGGAATCAACATAGCTAAGTTAGTCTTACCGCAGGCACTTGGGAAAGCTCCTCCGATGTACTTAGCTTCTCCCTGTGGGTTGGTAATTTTTAAAATGAGCATATGCTCGGCTAACCACCCCTCATCACGGGCTAAAACAGAAGCAATCCTCAGAGCCAAGCACTTTTTGCCAAGCAGAGCATTCCCACCGTACCCAGAACCGTATGACCAAATCTCTCGGGTTTCGGGAAATTGAGCAATATATTTATCTTCAAGAGGAGCGCATGGCCACAATCCGTGATCACTTTCGCCTTCGGCTAAAGGTTTACCTACACTGTGTAAACAGGGAACAAAATAACCGTCTTCTCCAAGCACATCCAAGACGGCCGTTCCGACTCTGGTCATTACCATCATATTTATGACAACGTAGGGGCTGTCGGTAATCTCCACCCCAATTTTGGCAATATTACTGCCGACCGGTCCCATGGAGAAAGGAATAACGTACAAAGTCCTCCCTCTCATACACCCATCATAGAGGTTTGTTAATGTGTCCTTAAGTTCAACAGGGTCTATCCAATTGTTTGTCGGACCTGCTTTTTCTTGAGTCTCACTGGCAATATAAGTTCTGCTTTCCAAGCGTGCAACGTCTGAGGGATCGGAAAAGAAGGCAATACCTCCCGGTTTTTTTTGACTGTTTAGGGGAATTGCCAATCCACTGGCTACCATCTCATCAACCAGTTGTTGATACTGCTTGTCACTTCCGTCAGCGACCACGATTGCATCAGGTTTAGTTAACAGAGCTACCTCTTTAACCCACTTTACAACTTTTGAATGTTTAATATCTTCTAATCTCATCCGTAACTCCTTCCTTTTCCAGTTTAGCACGGTTTTTCAATCAATTGCACTTACACTACAAGCAAATATCTTATTTATCAATAGTATTTTATCAATTTACTTCATTGAAAACATTTATCGATTGTCTTATTGTTCTTGCAAGGGAGTTGAAACACTAAATGAAAGAATTATCTCTTGGGGGAGGGTCTCTGCAAAGCGCTTTGCAAGCCTTTAAAGGGGGAGCCGATTCAGTCTACGTCGGTTTAAAAGAACACTCTGCCCGCAAAGAGGCTAAAAATTTAACCTTAGAAGAATTGGCTAAATTAAAACTGTTTGCCACCCAAAACTCTAAAAAAATTCATGTTGCTATAAACACACTCCTTGATGATGAAGAATTGAACTCCCTGATTCCAACTTTACGCAGTTTGGAATTGTTAGAAATTGATGGACTTATTGTCCAGGATTTTGGTTTAGCCGCTTTAATAAAAGACCAATTCCCCTCTTTGGCTCTGCATGGCTCAACACAGATGGCAGTCCACTCTTTAAACGGGATTCTTCAACTGAGAGATTTAGGCTTTGAGCGGGTTGTTTTAGCCAGAGAACTGACACTGAAACAGATTGAAGAACTAAGAAAAAAGTGTCCGGATGTTGAACTGAAAGTTTTCATCCACGGCTCTTTGTGTTATGGATTTTCGGGTCTCTGCATGGCCTCGTTAAACCTGACAAACCGCAGTGCCAATAAAGGAGCCTGTTCCCAAGTATGCAGAACTTATTTCTCATCCGATCAACAAGAAAGAGACAGCACTTACCCTTTTTCAATGACCGATTTAGCAATCAAAGAGAACATTAGAAAACTGGTAGATATAGGAATTGATGCCTTTAAAGTGGAAGGACGCATGAAAAGTCCCCTCTACAGTTACTATACGGCTGCTTATTACAGAAAAATTCTAGATGACAAAAAAGTAACTACAGAAGATTTTGAAAAGATAGAGGCTCAGTTTAGCCGCCAAAATCTAGGTGGTTGGACATTCTCTTACGGTAAAGAAAAACCGTCTGAGAACAGAAAAACCCCTTCATTGGTTACTCTGAACTATCCTTCTCATGTTGGTTACAAAGTGGCAACAGTCCTTTCATTAAAAAGGGAAAAGGAAGAAAGTTTTCTAGAAGTTATAACCGAAAAACCTTTATCACAAAGAGACGGTCTGCAGATTTTAAGAAAAACAAGCGAC
>JBAYOE010000029.1:0-11647 GCA_041678405.1 Sphaerochaetaceae bacterium
GTTGAGTATGTAGTTACCGACATAGTGGATGCTACTGGTCATACACATAGCTCCCGACTGATACAGAAACAGCAAAATGATAAAAGCAAGTAGGTCTCTGTGTTGCAAAGCCCTTTTCATTGAGGGGAAGAATTTGTGTTCTTCTTTTTCTTCGCTTCTGATTGTCTCTTGTTGCTTTAAAAACCGATGTATCATCCCTTTTGTCTCAAAGATTCCGGGAATAAGGAGAAACAGCCCTAAAACAGAGATTCCGGCAACTGCCCATCCGCTGATTAAAAAGGAGGAGGGGTCTCCATACTGGAAAAACAGAGGAGGGACAACAAAACCGGCGGCAACGCCCAACACACCGACAGCGGTACTTATGGCAGCTGCTTTTGTCCGGATCTCTTGGGAACGGAATTTGTCGGGGTAAACCGATTGGTAGTTAACTTCCCATAACGAATAAACTCCGTCGTAAAGACAGATTGTTAAAACCATCCAAATAAATATTTTAAGTTGGTTAGTAGAAGCGCTCTCTCGCCAGCTTACTGGGACAGCAAATATTAAAACAAAGAAGAGTGCACTTAAAATTAACCCGATGATAATCCAAGGAAAACGGCGTCCCAATTTGCGGGCAAATGGGGCATTGCGATTTGTCAAAAATCCAATGATAGGGTCGTTTACCGCATTCCAAAGGGAGTAGATAATGGTTGCGATTGCCGCATAGCCGGCAGCCAAACCAACTTCGGTCTCATAGAACTTAAAAACAATAGCTCCGAAAGCCCCGGTTAAAAATTCGGCTAGAAACTTCCCCATCCCATAAGAAGCCATAACACCGCCAGAAACAGACTTACCCATTTTCATTGAAGCATCTCCTTAAGAAGATACTTAAGCACGGTTTTCTCTTCTAGGCAAGGGATATGTTAATCCGATTTTTTCACACAACGATTGTCCGTACTGCCTTAACTTGATAAGGGTCTCTTTGTCGAAAGCGGATGTCTCTTTGCTCTTTAGCTTTTCTTCTATCTTGCGGGCATAAAAATATAAGTTAACCAAAGATTTTCCGGGAGGCTGTAATAACCGATTGGCACAAAAACTGTGGTAACGACTTTTTTGTTTCTCGTCTAAGTTTTCTTCCCAATTACGGCATAAATAGCGCCACAGCAACTCATGGGCCCTTTGGTCTTCAAACTCAAAGCGCTGTTGCCACAACTGTGCAACAGAAGTTTCCCTTATTTTCTTAAACAGAGCGGCATCTGCATCGCTGAAAAAGGAGCCACTGTAAAGACTCTGTTCAACATCATCGGCATCAGGAAACTTCTGTTCATCAAAAGCCCTTCTAATATTTACCGGTAGCAAAGGAGACGCTTCTAAGCGTTCTTTGTTTTCAAAACACCTTTTTAAATCAATTCCGAGTTGCAGAGACAGTTCATCGGTCACAACCGACAGCGGTGAGATAAAGGGGGCACGGTTTATTGCTACTTGGTGCACTCCTCTGATGCTCAATAATTGGTCATGGGCACTTATCAGTTGGGGCAACTGGGCCAGAAGTTTAGCTACTTTCTGCGTCACCTCATAAGCACTGTTAAGGGTTTTTTCAATCTCCTCTTTTGTTTCCAGAGCTTTTTTTATGGAAGAGGCTACTTCCAAAAGGGAACTTTCGTTGTTTCTGATGTTTAGCAACTGATTAAAAGTGTTGGAGGCATTTATTAAAGGGTCAACATCAGCCATTAAATCAAAGACAATAATTGTATTGGGGTTTTGGGCACTGGCTGTAATCGGTAACACCACGGCACTGCAGCCGTCACTGGTGGTAAAAGGGGCGGCAGTTAGTAGAACGGGTTCTCCCATGGGGACTTGGAGCATTGATTTTGCAACCTGTTTACTGCGGAGTCTGAGATAGTAATCAAAGAGTTTCGGTTGAACCCTTTTAATTAGACGGGCAACCTCTAAAGTTGCATAAACATCGTTAAGGGCATCGTGGGCGTTCTCATTGGCTATACTGTTTGCTTTTGTAATATCGGTAAGTTTAAATGAAGGGCGGTTTGTCTCGGGATTTTTTAGCCAATTTATCCCCTCGGGACGCAAATCATGACTCGCTCTGACCAAATCCAAGATATCCCAACGACTGTTGCCTTTATCGTATTCTCTTTTGTAAGGATCCAAAAAGTTTCTGAAAAGAGAAAAGCGGATAAACTCATCATCAAATCTTAAAGTATTGTAACCGACCGAGCAGGTTCCCGGAACACTGAGGATATCATTGATTTTACCGATGAATTGGCTCTCATTAACTCCTTTTTCATTAACCAGCTGAGGAGTTATCCCCGTAACTAAGACTGCCAAAGGGTCGGGCAGATAATCGCTACTTAGTTTACAGTAAAGGAGAGTAGGTTCCTCTATGATATTTAGATTGAGGTCGGTTCTTACACAGGCAAACTGAGCAATCCTGTCATAGCGGGAATTCAGTCCAAAAGTCTCTAAATCGTACCAAAGAAATGTCTCATTTTTTCTCATAAAAATAATGTAGCACACTCTCGTTTGTTTTGACAGGCAATGAAGTTTCTGGCATTCTCAAAGAGTGAAGAAAATATTTATATTAATAATTATTGTTTCGGTTTCCCTAAATTCTCTTTTTAGTTACGACCCTACAGATGCAGAACTGAAGGTTGCCCTTCAGGCTTTGGCAATCGCAACGGCTTCTTCAATGGCTTCCAATAATTTCGATAAGCCCATTTTTGACAGGAACCTTACCTACTTTAATTCTGACACCAGTTTTTCAAACATGGAGCTCTTTTTAAATGAAGCCGATATTGGGCTGCTCAGATTAACGGTTTTACAGCAAAAAGCCCCCGAAATAAAACAACAGGGGTTTTTTGCAACCCTCTTAAGTACCATAACTTCTTTAAAGCCCCGTCATGAACAATTGGTGGCTTTCTTGGAACCTCACAGTGCCCTCTTACAAGAGGAGGTTATTATCAGCGGGTCACTAAAAGCAAATCGGGTTTATACCACCTATTTCCACTTCAACGGCGAAGGTTTTATAACTGTTAGTGGGAAACGATTTAATGAACCCTTTACCTTGGAACTGGCTTTCACAATCCCTTTAGAGGGTAAAGAGGCTTTTAATATTATCCCGATAAAAGTCAAATCGGAGAATAAAGAGTACAAGGAGGTGGCTCAAAAGCTGTTTCAGATAAAATGAGTAGAAAAGTTACCCCCTTTTTAGAGAAATACAATCTGCTTGAAAGTTCAATAGACCTTGAAAAGGAGAGTCAAAGGTTCTTAAAAGAGATGGAGTGGGGACTCTTAAAAAATAAAGAGAGCTCTTTGGCAATGATTTATACCTATTTGGATTTAAACTTCGATTTACCTTTAAATGAAAAAGTTGCCGTAATTGATGCTGGAGGGACAAATTTAAGAACCTGTTTAGTCTCGTTTAATAAAAACAGAGAGGCAGTTATTGAAAATTTTGAGCTTCAGAGGATGCCCGGTTTTGATAAAGAGGTCAGTGACAAAGAGTTTTTCGCAATCATTGCAAAACAGGTAAAACCGCTCTTAAAAGAGAGTAGATCTATTGGTTTTAGTTTCTCTTATGAAGCTCAGAGTCTGCCAAACTTAGATGCAATAGCTGTTGGATTTTCAAAAGAGATTAAAGCTCAACAGGTAATCGGTAAAAAATTGGGAGTCTCTTTATCGGAGGCTCTGAAGCTTAAAGATAAAAGGGTAATTCTTTTAAACGATACCGTAGCTACTCTCCTTGCCGGTAAAAAAAGCAGTCTAAGCAAACATTACGGTACCTATGTTGGTTATATCCTCGGAACCGGAACAAACAGTGCCTACTATGAAAAATCGGTTGGTCAAATAATCAATACAGAAACCGGTGCCTACGACTATGTAGTCGGTCCTTTAGATGATGCCTTTATAAAAACAACTGAAATCCCCTCATATCACCGCTTTGAGAAGATGGTGGGAGGTGCCTATTTGGGATCCTTTGCTCACTTTGTTTTAAAACAGGCCGCATCTGATTCTGTTTTTGAAAAATCGGCATTTGAGAATATAGAAAGACTCACAACCAAAGAAGTCAGTCAATTTTTAGAGAATCCTTACAATAAAGCGAATGTATTAACTCAGGGGGTACAAACTCAAACAGACAGTTACAGACTAACTGTTATTTTTGATTCGCTGATAAGAAGATGTGCAAAACTGACAGCACTGGGAATTTCAGCTGCTGTTTTAAAAAGCGGTGAAGGCAAAGATCCTAATAATCGGGTTTGTGTTAATGTTGACGGTTCTACTTTTTATAAAACAAAAAATCTAAAAGAGTATACAAATGAGTATCTAAGCTCATTTTTAGAGAAAGAGAAAAATATCTACTTTGAGTTGGTTCATATTGAAAGTTCACCGGTTATAGGGGCGGCAATAGCAGCTTTGGGTAACTAAGCATCAGCTTTTAAAAGCATCTTTTTTTGCCAGTCTAAAAAATAGTTGTACCTTTTCTCATCGGAACCTTTTGTATCGGCAATAACTCTGAAAACAGCCTCAGTTTGAGAACCCCTCATCCAGATAAAATCGGTGTTGTTGCCCTCTTTATCCCGAAACAGGATCTTCAAACCTCCCGTTTGTTCTTTGCTGCGAAACTCTTTGCCAAGACCAATCTTAACAGTCGTTCCTTCTATCTGTTGGACAGTATAGTTGGTTATTGCAAAGCTCTCTTTAAGATAAGGAGCTCTTTTATCCCACTCTTCCAAAAATATCTTCTCATAACGCTCTTTTAATTGACCGTGGTCGGTTGTTTTTATTTTCAGAGTTGCCTCGGTTGAAAAGGCATCGGTGATTCTCCTTTGTGTAAAAGAGGCTAAGGCTTTAGCGATGCTCGGTTTTTCATCGGTTTCGGTAATTTTTTTAAACAAAGAGTGGTCGGTTAATAACTTAATTAAAGGAATTATGGTGTTTAACGGGTCACGCACTTTTGAGGGATGCGTAATAGAACCGCCGTTAGATCCCTCCCCAACTAGGCGAACAACGTAGCCCTTTTCTCTAAGTTGATTGGCTAAAGAGACCACATTAGCTTCTCCGACTTCTGCTCTGTGAAGTTCAACAGACCATTTTTTGGCTATTTCATCAACCAAAAGAGAGGTTGGTCCGTTGACAACCAAAGCTACTTTTTTGTCGTCTCTCTTTAAAAGAGCCATCTCAATGGCGGCTACAAGACCAAAGAGTCTTTGGGCTTCAAGGATTTTTGTCTCTTTTAAAGACTCATCCCAATAAACAATGTTGCCTCTGTCTCCGTCGTTGTCACACATATATCCAAAAACAAAAGCCGAATCTTGTTCATGTTTTTGCTCCAAAGCCTCTTTAAGGTTATTTAGATTCTCCCCTTCGGGGACAATGGGACTGACAATCTGAGTCGGTCTATCGTTTAAAAAAAGGAGTTTTAAATTTAAAGATTTTAAGAATTGATAATCGATTGAGAGAGTTCTTGAACTTCCGTTCATATCACAAACAAGACCGATAGAGCTCTCTTTAATTCGTTTCTTGAGTTTAACAAGTTCACTTTTATTTCTAAATGCAATCTCTTTTATCTGTTTTGTGTATGCTTTTAAAGCCTTTTTTTTATCTCTTTTGCTTTGTACTAAAGACAATTTATAATCTGCTGATAATAGTTGATTAATGGTGGTGGTTAACTTCTCATCTTTTAAAAGAGAATTAAAAACAGCGACTACTTTGTCGTTCCCTTTTTTAGGCAATACTGCCTGGTCAAAGCCGAATTTAAAGCCATTGTGACCGATTGGGTTGTGACTGGCTGTGATATAAAAAAAGTAAGAATCGCTACTGTAAGCCATTGTCTCAGGAACAGCTGCTATTGCCAAGAACTTTACTTTAACGTTATTTGCAAGAAAGACAGCATTTGCAATCGAGGCAATTGTCGGTGAGGTAGGGCGACTGTCATGGGCAACTATCAAGGTTGACGGTTTGAATGTTTGATAAAAAGAGAGGGCGATGGCCGCTGCCAAATAGCGGTCTTCAGGACTTAATTCAGGAGAATCATCATTTTCATCCCCGCTGAGAGCAAAAACTTTTCGCCATCCTGAGGCGCTGATAATTAAATTTTCTTTTGCTTTTAACAGTGAAGAGGGTTGTATTGATTCCACTTTGTTCTCCTTTTTGCAAGTATAGCCCTCTTGCTTAGCACTAACAAGATTGTTAATGTGAAAGTTATGAAAACAGTAGTAGCAGTTCATGACCTCTCTTGCTATGCAAAATCGTCTCTGACGGTTGTGATGCCCAGCCTAACGGCTTTGGGCATAGAGCCTGTTGTTTTACCGACAGCGCTGTTATCCACTCAAACCGATGGTTTTGATAATTACCTTTATGAAGATTTGACAAAACAAATGAGGGCTATTTTAAAGCATTGGTTTTCTTTGGAACTCTCTTTTGACGGAATCTATTCGGGATTTTTAGGTTCGCAAGAGCAGGTTAAGATAGTTTTAGATTTGATAGAGTACAACAGAGAAAAAAACAGTAAAAGTTTTGTTACCGTTGACCCTGTCTTGGGCGACCAAGGTTCAGTTTATGGGCCTGTGAGTTCCACTTTAGTTGAGAATATGAGTTTCTTAGTAACTCAAGCCGATTTGATAACACCCAATATTACCGAGGCGGCCCTCCTTTTGAAAAAGAGCTACGATGAGAATCTAAATGTGAAGAAGGCCGCCGCCTGGGCTTATGAGTTGGCAAAAATGGGACCGAGGTATGTTGTGATTACAAGTGTAATGAACAAGAAAAAGGGATATGTGGTTGCTTATGATAAAACGAAAGATAAAATTTTCACATCACATCACAACTATGTTCCAATGAGTTTCCCCGGTTGCGGAGACCTGTTTGCCTCAATTTTAACTGCTATGATGGTAAAAGAGGTTCCTTTTGGAAAGGCAGTCAGAAAATCGGATGAACTGGTTTCTAAGGCAGTCGCTCTTTCTTGGCAGTATAAACGGGAACAAAGAAGGGGTATTGCCGTAGAATTCATAATAAAAGATTTGACAAGGCTTTTTTGATGACACTCTTATTAGTAGCCACAAAATCCGAAGCAGAGGCATTTTCTTTCGGTAAAGACGATTTTAAGGTTGTCACAGTAGGGGTGGGGCTAACTCAGGCGGCAATCAATACAACATTGGCAATAAACGATTATAATCCAAAGAGGGTAATCAGTTTTGGAATATGCAAAGCAATCGACCCTTCAATGGGCATCGGCGATATTGTTTTAGGGTCAACTGTCTGTAATTACAGTTTAGATTTAAGGACCTTTAAAATTCCTCTGGGCTCAACTTTTGACAGAGACGGAAATGTTATAAACACAGTAACCCTAAATAAGATAATCGGCAGTGAGCCGACATTCAAAGGGAGAAAAATTCACAACAATATACATTTTGGTTCTGCCGATAAGTTTCTTTTATCGGGTGACTCTGAAATTCTAGCTGTTTTGGGAAAAGAATTGGCTGTGAAAGCTGTCGATATGGAGAGCTATTCCATTGCTGTCGCCGCAAGGCAGCTTGAAGTGGAAGTGAGTATTGCCAGAGTCGTCAGTGACAATTATAGAGGGCACAGACCAAAGAATTTTAGCAGGTTCCTTAAAGAGAGCTTAGAAGAATTGTGCGATTTTTTAGAGTCAGTGGAGATATCCTAAAGAGAAGTCTCCCACCAGTTTATAAATATTTCCGTCTTTAACCACTTTCAATTTTCGGTCAGGAAAATAGAGGGGTAATTTCTCTTGAACAAATGCCGCAGCTAAACTTTCTATCTCATTTTTAATATTCTCATCAACACTATCCAAAGTCACCATGGTGATATCTAAAATATAGCCACGTCCATATTTGCTGCCGATGCCCAAAGTAAATTGTACTCCGGTACTGAAAAGACCGTCGTAAGAAACATTGGCGGCCTTTCCCCGTTTTAGTCGGTTTGGATGGAGAGAGTAGAGTTTACCAAAGTTGTCTTCCAAATAGTGGTCTAAGTCATCGCATAGAAGTCTAAATTGATCTTCGAGTTTTTTCTGTTGGTGACTCATTAAGCTCATAGATGACTCTCTAGTGCAACAGGGAGGAGATTTGTCTCCCTTTTTGGATTTCTTATGGCTTTTATGCAGTACTCTTTCAGCTGTTCTTTATAGCTTAGGTATATCTCGTCAGCCTGTTTAACTAAATAGTTGAGGCTTTCGGAATCGGTTTGGTCAAGTTTAACATGGTGAGCCAATTCTTTGTGAACCCTCAGATACTCAACATCGGTTAATGATGAGGCTATAAAACTGCTGGTCTGCATTTGAGAAGAGGCATACAATCTGTAAATCGGGGCTCCTTGGGAGGGGTCTAACCATCCTATAACTCCGCTTCCGGTTTTGTTTAGTTCAACTTTAAAGGCTCTGCTGGCAGTACTTATTGAGAGAATGTGAAACTTTTTAGCATTGGGGTAGAGTTTTTTAGCCTCTGTGTAGGCGTATAAAACAGGATTGTTTGCGACCACTCCTCCGTCAACAAGCTCTAAAGTTTTTTTGCTGCGTGGGTCATTGATTTTTACCGGGGAGAAATAAGTCGGAGCAGCACTGGTAGCCCTGGCTGCAGTTTTTATTAAAAGCGTTGGATTGTCGTAAGAGGAAATAAGATACGGGCAATCGTCACTAAGGTTGTATGTGACGACCATAGTCGGTACTTTTGCCTCTTGCATAGTCAAAGAACCAAAAATATCATCAAGCAGTTGATTAAAAGAGAGGTCATCATATTTTTCGCCAAAGAGTTGTCCGATTGAGCTTAGTTTTAAGAAGCTCTGATTTTTTGGAAATATAATCGAACCGTAATCAAGATATAAATCAACTATTTTTTTAAAATCAACCTGGGAAACTCCGTTGTATAAAAGACCGTCTTTTATTCCGCCGGCAGATATTCCAAGGGCAATCATACCTCCGGTGGATGTTCCGCTTATAAGGTCAAAGTATGAATAAAAAGGCTCTTTTGAACCGGCTTCTTTAAAAAGAGCATCGATATGTTTAAGGATGGTTGCAGAGACAACACCCCGCATGCCCCCTCCGTCTAAACATAAGATAAAGCGCTCTTCTTTATTGTAGTTTTTTATTCTGTTACGGATAAATTGTAATAGTCCCATCTCCTTTAAAATGGTATATTTACCCCTCAAGGTCAAGCTATGGAAGATTTCAGAGAGTATTATAAAAAGTGTGTTTTGTGTCCCCGGGAGTGTAATGTCAATCGTCTTGAAGGGGAGGTGGGCATTTGCGCCGAGAGCGATACTATGAGAGTGGCTTGGGTTGGTTTGCACAAAGGGGAAGAGCCGGTTATAAGTATAAACAAAGGTTCGGGAACCCTCTTTTTTACCGGATGTTCGCTACAGTGTCCCCACTGCCAAAACTACCAAATCTCCCATCCCTATTTTAAAAATGGTGTTGAAATAAGTGTCGAACAACTTGTTGAGCTCTTTTTTGAATTGGAGAGAGCAGACTCCGATAATATAAACTTAGTGACTGCCAACCATTTCATCCCTTCTGTTGGTGAAGCTTTAAAGATTGCCAAGGAAAAGGGTTTGAAATTACCGGTAGTTTATAACAGCAGCGGTTATGAGAAAGTTGAATCCCTTAAGATAATCGAACCGTACATTGATACTTTTCTGATAGACCTTAAAACCTTAAATACCGAAGTTTCAAAAAAATTTTGTAACACTAACGGCTATGCCGAACATGCAACCGCTCTTTTAAAATACCTTTATGAGAAGCAGCAAAAGAGTTTTTTCTCAGATGGGATTTTTAAAGGGACAATCGTAAGACATCTTTTGTTTCCCAATGAAGAAGAGGCAACCAAAGAGGTTATTAGATACTTTGGTAATAATTTAAAAAATAAGTTTTGGCTCTCTTTTATGTTTCAGTTTGTCTACCCGCATGAAAAAAACCAGGTAATGACTGAGCCAAAAGTCTATGATGAGTTGATTGAACTTTTAGATGAACTGGAAATAGAGGAGGGTTTTGTCCAAGAGGCCGGTGATGACTCAGTTTGGGTTCCCAACTTTGAAAGGGAGAATCCTTTTCCGTCTGAGTTTTCTCACTCGCTAAAAAGTTTTTTAAAACTGAAAGAAATCAACCGATAACAGTCCCTTCAAAGGCTTTGTTTGTTAAGATGGCAATTAAATTTTCAATGTTTCTCCCATCGGCACAAATTACCTGCAATTTTAGGGCTTCCGCTTTTTGACTGGCTATAGGGTCAAAAGGGACATTTTTACCGGGAATCCACTCATCTCCGACTAGGTGTCTGAAATCGCTCCAACTGATTCTATCTATCGGTTGGGCTGTTGGGTCTGTTTTTGGATCAGCTGTATATACTTTTGCAATATTTGAGAGGTTTATAACCTGTGTTGCATTGAAACGTTGGGCTAAAATTACCGCATCGGTATCGGTAGAAAATCCCGGTTTCCATCCTCCTGCGACCAGTACCCTGTTATTAAAACCAATATGGGCAGTCGGATCTGTGACCAGTTCATCATCACAATATTCGTTAAACAGTGTTTTTACCAATATACCGTTTAGATGGGTTGCGGCTATTCCAATCCAATCTAACAGAGAAGTATCGGGTTGAGTTGCAATTGCCCTGTAAGCATTCTGATAAACTCTGGCAGGAGAGCCTCCTCCGGTCACTATGATTATTTTATCCTCTTTATTCTCTTTTAAATAACTTTTAATTGCTGTTGAAAACTGCTTCAAAAATTGAACATCGACCGAATCGGGGACAATTATAGATCCACCCAGTGAAAGGACAGTAACTTTAGCCATTGAAAACTCCTAACCCAAGACTACCAAAAAAACAAAAAAAGAAAAGGGCTTTTATAAAAAAAGGGGGTGTAAAGTTATTTTATTGTATGAATTAAATCTAAGGGGTAGTTAAATCAATTGTCCATGTTGTGGAGTAGGCGCCTGCAGCAGCTGCTTCCCAGTCTGTTTTGGAAAGTTGGATGTCAAATGTTTTACTGGCAATCGTAAAACCATTAACAGAAAAAGTTGTGAGATTAAATGTTTTATTTGTAGCACTTTTTGAGACTGTTTCAGTTGTGGTGGGACTTTCGATAAGCCGAACTTCATAGCCGATTTTTGTAGTCACACCGGAAGCGGTCATTGGATTGGCGGTAACTTTAATTATCTGAGTGGGTCCCAAATTACAATAAGCCAATACTTTAAGCTGCTTTCTAACACTTGCATTTACATCTTCAGTACTAAAGGTTAGCGGGGAGGAAGAAGTTCCGACAGCACTTAATCCGTCAAAAACACTCTTTGTTGTTGGGACAGTCACATTGCCGCCTACAATTTTAACACTGAAAGTCTGGGGTACGCTTGTACTTACGTACAACTCAGTCTGATCCAGTGTTGCACCAAACACTAATGAGCTTAAAAGTAATAATGTTAGAATAATAATAATTCTTCTCACTATTTATTCTCCAACCTGACTATAATCTAATAAAACTATTAACTTATGTCAATACACGGATTCAATTTTTGTAAATAGAATATAAAAATTTATAAATTATTTAATTATAATGAAATAAAAAATATTGCTTATATGAATCTTTAGACATAACTAATAAATATTGCAAACTTTAATCAAAATAATAGAGAAATATATCTTTA
>JBAYOE010000030.1:0-11625 GCA_041678405.1 Sphaerochaetaceae bacterium
CTAAAGCAGAAAAGTCCTCCAATAGAATATGACTCTGAAAAATAAAACCGATGTTTGTTGAGCGGAATTGACTTAAACCGACATCATCAAGGGTATCTATCTGATTATCTTTATAAAACACTCTCCCCGAAGTAGGTTTATCTAAAGAGCCGCCTATATTTAAAAATGTGGTTTTTCCGCAACCGCTGTTACCGGTAATTGCCACCGAGGTTCCCTCTTTTAACGTAAAATTAATTTTATCCAAAATTAAGAGTTTCTTATCACCGGAGGTATATATTTTTGATACCTCTTCAAATACAAGCAGATCTTTATTCATGGTAAAGAGTCTCCAAAGGTTCTTTTTTAACTAACTCTCTTACACCTAAATAGGTAAAGAAGAGACTTAAAATAAGTATTGAGAAAAAAATGAAGATTATTTCGTTAAAGCCAATCTCCATTTTAAACGGGAATAAGAGCAGAATATTATTTCTGTGGGTGAAAATCTTTTGCACATTGTTAAAAAATACAAAAATTGAATTTATATTGTTTTTGACTAAAAGGGCACCACCTATTCCGATAATCTCTCCTATAACAGTTACTAAAGCTCCCTGACCTAAAAAAAGCTTTAGGACATTTTTTTTATAGAATCCAAGCGACCTTAAAATGGCTAATTCTCTCATCTTTGCATAAAGTAATCTAAAAGAGGCATTTCTCATATTTATTGCCAGAATCAGAAACATAAAAAACAAGAAAAGATACATCAGCACTTTTTCCAACATTAAAGCTGAATAGAATGCGCTGTTGGCCTTTTGCCAAGAGGTAACGGTTGTATCTCTGTTTATGGCGAGAATCTTCTTTTCAAGGGCATTGATTCTTTTAAGTCCTTTGTCAGTTAAAAAAAGGCCGTATGAGATCCTTTTAGTGTCAAAAAAAACTCTGTAATAGTTAAAATTACCGATTGAGGTTGTTTGGTCAAACTCAAACAAGTCGCTCTTAAAAATTCCACTTATTTTAGCAGTGGTATTGATCGGTGCCAGAGCTGTCGTTTTACCACTGGCCAACAGGGTTAAATTTACTTCATCACCTACTTTTAAACCCAAACTTGACGAGTTGTAAGAAGAGATTAAAATTTCTCCGTTTTGGGGAATTGAACCCTCTAAAATTTCCAGTTGAGAGATAAACGGATTTTGTGTCGCAAAGATTTTAGGGTCTAAAAACCTTAATCTCATAATCTTAGAGCGGTTTGAAGAGGGTGCCTGTAACAGTGATTGGGTAGTAATAAAGGCAAAAGAGGATTCTACTTCTTTTAGGGATGTTATCTCATCTATTTCAGGTTCAAAGGGTGAAAGCTGGATATGAAAAGACTCAAGAGCCTTAATTTGATTTAAAATTCCTGATTGGAGGTTGTTCATCAATGAGAGCATGACTATCAGAGCAAAAGAACCGATGGCAATTGCCAGCATAATGAGCAATACTACATTTCGATGGCGATTGGTTTTGGAAAATGCGTATCTGCCAACCAGTTTAAGGATAATCATTATTTTCCCATCCGGTATTCTAAACTTAAAACTCTTTTCCCATCGGATGCATAGGTAACATCAACATAAGCTTTGCCGTTTTCAAATAGTGTGACTATACTTGTTCCGTCTGATAAAAAGCGGGTGGAACTAATCGGCTTATCATCAATCCACTCTATTTGATTAACCAGAACCTGATCTTCAAAATACCTTTCAATTTTTTTAGTGGTAGCCTCTTCAATCAGTTCAACTGTTTTTATAAGGAGATCTTCGCTATCGTATTCATAGATTTTTGTGCTTACCGATTCCTGGCCATAGCTGGTTGTCAAAGAGATTAAAAGCCCCTTTGGATTATAGATTTTCTTTTTTAAGTAGAGGTCTTCTCTCTCTTCTACAACTAAATTATTCTGTTGATCTCTTATTACACTGCTTTCTAAAAGGGGCTTTTCTGCCAGCCATATTTGCTGAACTATTAAATTACCCTCATAAAAATCCAGCCTGCTAAAAACTTCCTGCTTAGATTCTCCAAATGTAAAGACAGAGTTGATTTCACTGAACAGATAGTTTGTTTGTAATCTGTTTAATCCGATAATTCTCATACCGTTAAGTAACCCGTCAGTTCCCCTGTAGTAGGTTATGATTATGTCTAATGTATCATCTAGGAACTCTTTTTTTTCAATAAGCTGATCATCTAAATAGGTAAACTTTATTGTTTTAGTTTTTTCTTTACTGAATTCCTCTATCTTTTTTGGTAAATTATCTTCCCAATAGGTTAAAATCGTTCTCTCTTTCTGATAGTCAATCTCTCTCTCTACCCTTCCCTCTTTAGTCTCATCAATCTCTTTTTCATATATAAGGGTGTTATCTTTAAACAGTTTTGAGTTGTTGTTTTCAACAACCAGGTAATAGGGGTATCCCACAGCTGCACTTTTACTGATGATTTCCAGTTCTTGGGCCAAACTGTTGGAGCGGTAATAGGCTCCGAATAAAAGAGTCGGGAGAGACATAAACAGTATTAGAGCTGCTTTGAGTTTGTTCATTGGCTGATTCCTACCAAGGCATTTAAAAAATGCTCCTTATTAAAAGGGGCTAACTTGTCGTAAGATTCTCCGTCTCCAATGAATGCAATCGGTATATTTTGTTGGTCTCCAATCTGTATTAAAGTACCTCCCTTTGAAGATGAGTCGTATTTAGCTAAAATTATGGCATCAACACCGATTGCTTGGTTAAAAAGGTGAGATTGGCTTAGTCCGTTTTGTCCGGTAGTTGCATCTAAAACTAAAAATTTATTGTAAGTTGCATCGTTGTCAATTTTTGCAGTTATTATCTTATCAATCTTTTGTAATTGTCGGAGTAAATGCTCCTTGTTATGCATTCTGCCGGCAGTATCAGCTAAGATGAGATTCTCTTTTTTTGATTTAGCACTCTCAATTGCATCAAAAATAACAGCAGCGGGATCACTGTTTGGCCCGTGTTTAATGATTCTGCAACCGACTCTTTGGGCATGTAAATCCAATTGGTCTATGGCTGCAGCGCGAAAAGTATCACCGGCGGCTAAAACAACACTTTTATTTTGATTCTTATAATAATGGGCTAATTTGGCAATAGTTGTAGTTTTCCCTACTCCGTTAACCCCAAGAATTAAAAAAATATTTGTTTTATCTTCTTTTAAAACAACGTCAAAATTATTAAGTCTTAAACCGAGCTGCTTTTTCATTAAGAGCTGCAAATCATACAATGTAGTAATTTTATTATTCTTGGCCTCTTGGCGTACAACATCTGATAACTCAAATGTTAATTTGGCCCCTAAATCTCCCTCAATTAAAAGTTGTTCTAAATCTTCAAAGAATTGCTCATCTAATTGTTTGATTCCAAAAAGAGATTTCAGGCGGGAGGCGAAACTTTTAACCATAAACAAATCCTTATCTTTATCATTAGAAACTATACTTTGTTTTTTTGTAATAATCAAATAAATGAGATGCCGTGTCAAAGGCAGAAAGGATTGTTAAAAAACTTGTACCATAGATTAACGGCTTTACACTATCATTTGGTAAATTTTCGACAATACTTTGAGTTGCTATCGTTAAGGCTGCTAAAATTAAAGTTCTTGCCAATGAGGAGTATGTCCTCTTCTGATAATAGTTTAAATCATACTTAAATCTGTCTTGAAGTGGTGATTTGAATTGCAAATTGATTAAATCTTCACTTTTTGTTGAGTGAAAAACGCCCTCTTGCTCATAATAAATGCTGAAAAGTTTTTCTTGTTCCATCCAAAGATAATCGGTTTTTAAGTCTACATTATCCAATAATGAGAAGGGGAAGTCGACGACTGAACTGGTAATTAACAGAGGTTTTTTCTCCTCTTTTTTGAAGGATACTTTAATTTCATCGACTATTGGCTTATCAACAATAAAGTTGAAATTTTCACTCTCATAACCTAAAGCGTTAAACTTAAGATTATAATTACCGGTTGGAATTATCAGATATTTTTCTTTTAACTCTTTTTTTAAACCGTTTAATTCAACGGTAAAACCAACTTCCCTGTTGGGAAAATATAAAAGGGCTAAAGATTGCTTAGCTAAATAATTGGAGACAGCTAGAGCACTCTCTCCAAGGTGTTCTTCCAGTTTCTCCTTTTCAACGACACTGAAATAGATATTATTTGTATTAAAAGATCCATAAGGGCTTATATATAGTTTAAGATTAATTAAATTCCCGATGCTCTCTAGTGATAAAAGTAACAATAAATCAATCTCTTCTCTATCAAAAACAAATTTAGAGACTATATTATCGTTGTTTATAATTGATTTTATAAGTTCGTTACTTATATTTATTTTTTTAAGCTCTAAACTGTTTTCTGAATAATCATTGCCTGCTTCTTCATCATCATCTAAAATAGTCTTAATTTTTATTGTTTCTTGCTCTTTTGTAAATTTTGCTTCTAATATTGCTTCGGAGAGAGGGTAATCTATCAGCGATTGGTCTAAAATATTGAAGAGTTTGTCAGAGAAGTTTTTACCTAGCAAAAGCGGGTCATATAGGGCAATCCCGATACTAACCGGTGAGCTAAATAAAATGCAAACAGCGCTAAAAAATAGAAAGAGAGCTGATAAAACAGCTCTTTTAATTTTCACTTATAATTACCTCGCAGCCTTCCATTTCAGATACGATTCGATGAAAACTGAAATCTCTCCATCCATTACAGCCTGAATATTACCGACTTGTTCATTGGTACGATGGTCTTTAACCATAGTATAAGGCTGAAATACATAGGAGCGAATTTGATTTCCCCAGCTAATCTCTTTTTTCTCAAGAGCATATTTTTGGTGCTCAATTTCTGACTCTTTTTGGTAGTACTCATAAAGGCGGCTTGTCAGAACTTTCATTGCAACCGCTTTGTTCATGTGTTGGGAACGTTCATTTTGACGGCAACTACAATTCCTGTTTTAAGGTGTGTAATTCTGACTGCTGAATCTGTTTTATTAACATGCTGTCCCCCTGCCCCTCCTGCTCTGTAAGTATCGATTCTGATATCACCTGGGTCAATAGTAACAACCAATTCATCTTCTATGACTGGGGAGGCATAGACACTTGTAAAAGAGGTGTGTCTCCTTTTATTTGAATCAAAAGGAGAAATCCGAACCAGCCGGTGAACTCCTGCTTCTCCCTGTAGATAACCGTAAGCATAATCTCCTGTTACCTGCAAAGTTACCGACTTTATCCCCCCTTCGGCCTCCTGCAAGTCGATAGTTTCAACTTTGAAATCGTTTTGTTCAAACCATCTGAGGTACATCCTCATCAGCATCTGAGCCCAGTCACAGGCTTCTGTGCCTCCTGCTCCGGCATGAACAGATAAAAAGCAACCGTTTTTATCAAACCTGCCTGAAAGCAGTTTTTTTAATTTAAGAGGGTTGTACTCTTTTTCAAGTTCCGCTATCTGTTGATCCACCTCTTTGGAAATCTCGTCATCGTCCTGATTTTCATAAAGTTGTACCAATTCATCGATGTCGTTTATAAAATCGATTATTTTCTGCCACGGGAGCAGATTATCCTTGAGAGAGTTAAGTTTAGAAAAAGTCTCTTCGGCTCTTTTTTTATCGCCCCAAAAGCCCTCTTGTAAAGTTATATTTTCAAGTTTCTCTATTTCATTTTCTAATTTTTTGACGTCAAAGACGCCTCCAGACATCAAAAGCTTCCTCTTTAATTGTCTCAAAGAGGTCTTGGTTTTCTAAGTTCATTTACCCCTTCCTTGACTGTGAAGTTCCTGATCGTTTTTCGATTCTAAAACCAACAGTCCATTTCTGAGTCTGCCCAGGGTCGATTGAGAATTCCCAAACCGGTAACAACTGGGTATATTGATACAATATCTCTATCCCCATTACCGTTTCAAGTGCTACCCTGTAATTATCTTTAAGTAGGCAAAATCTTGCATCGGAAGCATAAGAGAGAATTGTTTTATTTAAATTATCGGTAAATCTAAAGTTTTTAATGTTGTTTGTGATGTTTTTCCCCAAAGCTAAATTTCTGTTTTTAGATTTTTCTACTGTATATAGGTGGGGTTCTTCCACCCCCTTCAATCCGACACAGAGATTTAGCTCCGAACCAAACAACCCTTTGGACCTTATTGATGAATTGTTCGTAAGCGAGAAGTCTACTACTATAGTATTTGTTTTTAAGGCATAACTTTTAGTTAATTCAAGAAAGCCAAGACCAAATGGCAGATTCTCATACAAATATTTTGTTACAATTTCATTTTTATTCTGCTCACTCAAAATAATCTCATAAATCAGAGAAGACCCATCGTAAACTGAATCGGTATTGCTCTTTGCAAAATTTTCAAATTTATAGTTTGACGGGAAAAATAGGTCACTGAAAGAGCGCTGGAATGTTCCGTCAATTAAATGGTGCATAGAGAGTCTTTCAACTTCTGTTTGGTAACCGCTGAATGTATCTTGGTAGTTGTAACCGCTTGGAAGATAATTTAGCTGGGCAATTGATCCTCCCTTGGAATCGATTGCAATATCTAGATTGCGCCCCTGCCAAAGAACCTCATTCTTACCGTCAAAGTCGATATCGGCTATCTGAGGATATGGGATATTTTCGGTTACCGAGAGCAGGCGGTAGGCTTCATTTAGGTATCGGTATGAGTGTTTTCTGTAACTGCTCCTGTAAAATCCTCCACTGCTGTCAAATACAAAGGCGCCGCCTCCGCTGGCTTTCAGCAAAAGAGACTCAACCCTTTTTTTAATATCCTTATTTTTCCTAAAGATCCTAGTCATATTAATCCCGTGAAGGATTCTTCCATAAAGAAAGTTAATCTCTTCGTACTTAACAAAAGTGTCGTTGTACGAGTTTAAATCGACAACCCTACTGTCACGGCCATACCACCCATATGTTAAATAAGAACGCTCCTGTATCTCACCGAATGGTATTGTAGATAACAAAGCAGACTCACTCTCCTCTGAACAGAGATTGTCAACAATTGTCTCAAATAGGGTGATTGTCGAAGGGTAGCTGCTGTTTAATGCGGTACCCTGTAATAGGTAATCTAAATTAATCGTTATTGTGAGATACTCTTCTTTTTTCTCATTGAGAGCTTTAATCTCTTTTTCAAAATCAGCATAAGTTATTGTAGATTCTGCAATTTTAGCTAGGAGTGAGTCGATTTTATCGTTTGTGGGGAAAACCTCTATTATTTTTCCCATATCCTGCATCCTAAACGGCTCTTGGTTGACTACAACGTCTAAAAGTCGGTTGTATGGGGAAATTAGGAGTCTATCTACGGTTCCCATTTGCATTGTTGAGACAAAGTTAGGGTTCCAGATTTGATTGAAAAACCAAATGGTACGGGCTCTTTTACCGAACCGTTTTCGTAAAAAAGTGGTGGTCTCCTCTATTTGAGTCGAGCGGTCTTTGGAAGGATAAAGATGCAAAAGAGCCTGCTGCGAGGCTCCTGTAACTAGTTCCAACTGCTCCTTTTTCACTAAATCGGCAATTAACATATTCATCTCGGGATGATTTAATTCAAACCATTCATAGGTACTTTTAGAGAGATGAAGGTGAAATTTCAAACGAGGATTTTTATAAATATAGGTTAAAATCGGCTTGTAAGCTTCACTGAGAGCCCGCTCAAGTAATTGAGGCGGAGTCCCCGGAGGAAGCTGACTTGTCAGAGCCAATATCGTCGTCATTCTTTCCCTTTATTGCCGAGCAACAACTATACATTTTGTGGGACAAGCTTCCGCTGCATCAGCGATTTGAGTCATCGGCCGACTGTAATCTATCGTTGCCAAAAAGTTCTCGACAACACAACCGGAATCCGGGAATTTCCGTTCACAAATTTTACACCCTATACAGCCAACTTCACACACTTTTCTGACAAATGCACCACTGTCAAAACTGTTACATGCAATTGCATGAGATCCTCTGGCAGGTATCATCTTAATAACGTTTGTGGGACATACCAAAGTACATTTTCGACATCCTATACATTTATCGGGTTCAACAGTTACATTTCCCTTCTCATCACGGTAGATTGCATCCGTAGGACAAACTTGGATACAGGAACCCAAATGTAAACATCCGTATTTACAGCTGCTCTCACCTTTAAAAAGCATATAAGCACCGCTGCACTCCTCTATCCCATCATATTTAAAATTCCTTTGAGTCAGTTCGTTGTTTCCTCTGCAATGGACATAGGCAACCATCCGCTCCCCTACTCCTTCGTCCTCTATCCCTAAAATAGTGGCAACAAGGGCAGAAGTCTTTGGTCCGCCGGGAGAACAAAGTCCGTTGGGAGCCTCCCTTTTGGAGAGGGCAGACGCATAACCGCTACAGCCGGGATAACCGCAGGCTCCGCAGTTTGCTCCGGGTAATATCTCTAAAATTTGTTCGGCTTTCTCATCTTTTTCAACAGCAAATTTCTCTGCGGCAAAAGCCAAAGCCAAACCCAATAAAAGTCCCAAAACAGCAATAATTAAAAAAGCAAAGAGAATATTCATATCCAATTATCCTAGTAGGTTAGTTAAAAGTGATTTATCAAAAGCCATAAAAGCCAAAGCCATTAAGCCCCCAGAAATAAATGCAATCGGGACGCCTTTAAAAACTTTGCGTACCGGATGCAAATCCAATCTTTCGCGGATATTACTCATAAGTATCAGTGCCAAAGTAAATCCTAATCCGCCTGATATTCCCGCAAGAAAACTCTCCATCAAATTGTAGTTTTCGTTGATATTTAATATTGCGATACCCAAGACCGCACAGTTGGTGGTAATCAACGGTAAAAAGATACCCAGAGCCTGATACAGTGCAGGCGAGTTCTTTTGGATGACAAGTTCGACAAACTGCACAAGTCCAGCAATCAATAATATAAAGGTAAGTGTCTGCAAAAAAGCTAAATTGAGGGGAACAAGAAGGAAGTGGTAAACTAAATAGGTCAGAACCGATGCTAATCCCATTACAAACGTTACAGCCATTCCCATACCGATTGCAGATTCACTGTTTTTAGAGACACCAATGAAAGGGCAAAGTCCCAAAAACTGTGAAAGGATAAAGTTATTTATAAAAACATATGTAATAAATATTGCAATATAACTCATTAGATTGTCTCCTGTTTTCTAGATGAATACCAGTTGAAAAATGCCTTTAGATATCCCATTAAAAGGAGAGCTCCGGCAGCCAATGTTAAGATTCGAATTGGATAGTTATAAAGCAAAGGAATTTTAATGACCCCGTCAAAAGAACCCATTGCTATCAAAGTAATGGTTCCGTTTCCAAAAACTTCCCTAATCAATGCTATTAAAATCAGTGAAAGGGTGAAGCCTAACCCCATCCCTATTCCGTCTAAAAATGAGTCATAAACGCTGTTATTGCTGGCAAATGCCTCAG
Organism: Sphaerochaetaceae bacterium; assembly: GCA_041678405.1. Taxonomy (GTDB): domain Bacteria; phylum Spirochaetota; class Spirochaetia; order Sphaerochaetales; family Sphaerochaetaceae; genus JBAYOE01. The sequence continues at coordinate 9,384 of JBAYOE010000030.1, forward strand.
CTCTGCCTAAAATTATACAGTTGACGACAATCAGTGGCAGATATATTCCCAAAGCATTGTAAATTGCAGGCACATAGGCGTGCATCACCATTTCAACGATTGTTACAAATGCTGCAATGATTACTATATAAGCGGGAATCCTGATACTGTTGGGGATGAAATCTTTAAGTAATGCTATAAAAACATTTGAGAATGTTAAAACGAATATTACACCGAGTCCCATCCCTATTCCGTTAACAACCTGGGTTGTAACACCCAAAGTTGGACAAAGACCAAGCATTATGATAAAAACAGGGTTCTCTTTGAAAATCCCTTTTGTAAAAACTTCTTTTCGAGTGTCAGCCATCATTTACCCCCCAAATTTTTAACATACTCAGAGCCTTTGGCCAATGTTTTTGCTATACCGGAAAAAGTGACCGTTGAACCGCTGACTGCATCGGCATCGCCTTTATCCAACATCTCTTTTTTTATCGGAACCTCTTTTTCCAGAGAGCCCGTCATCTTAAATTTATCCATATAAGTTTTATTTTCTGCTTTTTTACCTAAACCGGGAGTCTCTGAATTGTTTAAAAGCTTTGCATCAATTATCTCTCCGCCTGTTAAAAAGCCTGCCATTAAAGTCATCGGACCACCGTACCCTGTTCCTTCAAGCTGCAAAATATAGCCGGTATGTTCACCGTTATTATCCTCTAAAAGGTAAAGGGCTTTAATAGTATCATTACTACTAATTTCTCTTTGACTGCCAACCTCAAATTCTCCGGAAACCTCTTTTAAAGCATCTTCTAAAACTTTTGCCTCATATTCAGCGATTTTCGGTTCGGTTATTTTATTTACAACTGCCAAAGAAGTTGCGGCAAAACTACTTATAATAAGCAAAGTAACTCCCACTTTAACGATTTTGTTCATGCCTCAGCTCCCTTTTTCTCTTTAGTATCTTTTACTACTTCTCCAAACCTTTTTGGCATTATAAAACGGTCAATGGTGGGGACAAAAATATTCATCAAAATTATCGCCAACGAGACCGATTCGGGCAGTGAGCCGAAATACCGTAACAGGAAAGTGAAAAAACCGGCACCGACACCAAAGATTACCATCCCTTTGTAAGTTACAGGACTGGTTACCATATCGGTTGCCATAAAGAAGGCTCCTAAAATCAATCCGCCGCTGAATACCTGAAGAACAAAATCTCCGCTAAATAATCCCATTCCATTTCTTAAGCCCCCGAAAACCCAAGCTAAAAGGGAAAAAGTACCTATAAAAGAGAGGGGAATATGTAGTGTTATTATCCTTTTTACCAAGAGGTAAACTGCACCTAATATGAGTAAAAATGCCGATACCTCCCCGATACACCCGCTCATATTTCCAAAAAATGCATCGACGGTGTAAGGTGAAAGATTAATTTTTAAACTATTTTGGAAAAATGTGCTGATTGTATGGGCAAATTTTGTGTACGGGTAATTTAAAGAAGCCAGTATCTGTGAACTCGATAAAGCGTTGACACCCTGTTCTCCGATGGCCAGTTTGATTTCAGTCAGAACCGTTGAACTGCTGACTGCATCAACCACTTTCAGAGTTCTTGGAAGACGAAAAGTATTCATTAAACTTGTAAAGGAGAAAAAGACAAAGACCCTTCCACCCAAAGCAGGATTAACCCAGTTGGCCCCAAGACCGCCGAAAGTCCATTTTACGACAAACATCGCAAAAGCACTTGCAATAACCGGAATAACAAACGACACATCGGCGGGTAGGTTCATTCCGATTAAAAGTCCAGTTAAAAATGCAGAGCCGTCATTAATAGTCGACTCTTTGCTCAATCTGTTAAGTAAATATTCGATAAGAACCGAAGAACCTATAGAAATCAAAATAACAACTAATGCTCTGAAGCCAAACACATAAATGCCCCACAATGTTGCAGGGCTTAAAGCGATACTCACATCCCACATTATTGATGAGGTAGAGTAATTCTCATGTATGTGCGGTGATGATGAAATTGTAATTTTAGGTTCTTCCATTACTTCCTCCCCAACCTTTTACCGAGTTTCATTGCATGGACAAGCGGCAGATGTGCCGGACAGCTGTATGAACAGCAACCACACTCTTTACAATCCATTAAATTTAGTGCCATTGCCTCTTCATACTTTCGGTTATTAATTAATCTATACAACCTAGTGGGCTGCAACCCCATGGGACAGGCTGCGATACATTTTCCGCAGGAGATACAGACTGTTTGTTTTACTTTTTC
>JBAYOE010000031.1:0-11536 GCA_041678405.1 Sphaerochaetaceae bacterium
CTTTTTCAAGGTCTTCCATATTGTTGTGTTTAAAACGGTGGAGGTTTACCCCTTTTTTTGTCCCCAAGGCTAAAAATATCCCATCCATGATAGAGGCATGGTTGTATTTATCGACAATGACATGGTCGCCCCTATCTAAAAGGGCAAAAAGGGCACCTAAGTTTGTCTGGTAACCTGTGGTGAAGCATAAAGCGGCACTTTTACCGACAAAATCTGCCAACTCCTGCTCAAACTCTTCGTGTAAATCCAACGTTCCGTTCATAAACCTAGAACCGCTGCAGCTGGTACCAAATCTCTCTGTGGCATCCTCGGCAGCCACTTTAAGGCGGATGTCGTTTGCCAAACCCAAATAGTTGTTTGAGCCCAACATTATGAACTCTCTTTTATCTATGTAAACTTTTGTTCCTTCACTTTTACTGATAGGTTTGAAGAAAGGGTATAATCCTGTGGCACGCGCCTCTTTAGCAGCAGTAAAATTATAACACTTATCAAATATTGAAGCAGTAGTGCTCTTATTCATAAAATACCCCCCTTTTTTTTCTCTATCGTATCCTATCTATTTGCTTTACACAATACAGAAGAGTGTCAAGAACAAAGATAAAGAAATCAAAATTAAATTCACCTTTTAAATCTCCATACGAACGATAATTTCCGGTTTCTTATAACCCGACGGGTATTTATTTAGAATGGCCAATTCTATATATGTTATTATTTTTCGATGTGTTTCAACTTAGTTTTGCATCAGCTTTTACAAAAGAAAAATTATCCGATAGCCCGCTTTGCCCGTGATGTCGGAATAACCAGAAGCCACCTGTACCGTCTGCTCAACGGAGTCAACAGTCCGACACTTGAGACCGTTAAATTAATTGTCGATACTTTGGATATCTCTCTGACTGAATTTATCTCTTTGATTGAAAAGTGTGAACAGTTAAATAAAAAGTCTAAAGGGGCATAAACTTAAACACAAGGTAGCCCCGCTTGTGCTATAATGCTAAAAAATTTTAAATTGCTAAAGCTTAAGTGGCTTTTCATAGATAGCAAAAAACAGAAGGCTCTTGCTTGATTGCACAAAATTCGTTAAAGAGGATGTAAAAAGAGCTTAACGCCATCTCAGCTAGGAGAACAAAAGTTATGCAACAACCCTATGATGTAATAATCATCGGTTCGGGAATGATAGGGGCAATGGTTTTAAGAGAACTCAGCCGATTCTCCTTGAAAATTGCCGTCATTGATAAAGAGACCCAGGCCGGTCTCGGTGCCTCAAAAGCATCACTTTCCTATATCCACCGTAACCACATTAATCCTCCGGGCAGTCTCAGAGCCCGTCTTTGTAACAACTCCCAGCAAAGCTACCGAAAACTCTCCCAAGAGTTGTCTCTCTCCTACAATGAACTGGATGAAATTAACATTGCTTTTGATAAAGAGCAGGAGTATCTGGTAAAAAAGAGGATGGAGTGGGCTCTTAAAAACGGCGAGACAAGTTTTCGTTTAATTACCAACAAAGAAGTTGCAAAACTTGAGCCCCACCTCAACCAAAATTTTACCTATGCCACCTTTTCAGAAGACCACGGTTTGATTTATCCCCCCGAATGGGCCTTTGCTTTAATTGAAAATGCCAAAGACAACGGTGCTGATGTTTTCTTCAACACCGAAGTTATAAACCTTCAGTACTCCGATAACAAAATCTGGGATATTTATACCGACAGGGGAAAATTCCAAGCCCGTTATCTTATCAACGCAGCAGGCTTATATGCCGATTACATTGCCCACATGGCAGGGGACAAAGAGGTTCAACAGTTTATGACTAGAGGTACCTTTGCCATTTTTGATTCGGCAATTGCCTCAATTATGAAACACATTATCTATGTGGGAGGAGTGACTCCCGAATGGAGCCAGTCAATAAGCCCGACTGTCCATGGCAACCTCATTCTCGGAATGGGACACTTTAAGACTCCCGACAGCCCGACAGACACAAAAGTTACCCAAGAAGAACTCGACATTATTTTAAGAATGGGAAAAGAGATGATCCCTACCCTTCCTTTGGATGATTTAATCACAAGTTTTGCCGGAATTAAAACAACCAACAACTTAGCCTCCGACGGTGATTTTTATGTCGGCCCCTCGACAGTATCATCTACGATGTTCCACGCTTTAATCTGTTCACCGGGAATAACTGCGGCTCCCGGAATAGCCAATGAGATGTTAAATCTCCTATCCGATGCCGGTTTAGATTTAAAAGAGAAACCGGTGTTTAAGAACACCCGGGAAGCCCTGTTTCATTTCAGCGAAGCAACCGATGAACAGATAAACGCAAAGATTAAAGAGAATCCTCAGTACGGCCACCTTATATGTCGCTGTGAAAAAGTCTCGGAGGGAGAGATTCGGGAAGTGATAAGAAGAGGAGCATCGACTATTGAAGGGGTAAAGCATCTGAGCAGAGCTGGAATGGGGCGCTGCCAAGGAGGCTTTTGCAGCCCTTTAATACTAAAGATACTCTGTGAAGAGTTGGGTATTTCACCTGCCGAAGTTACACGTCGGGGAAAAGGATCCCCGGAGATTGCCGCTTCTGATAACGAGGAAGAACACAATGATTAACAATAAAAATATAATTGATTTAGACCTTTGTGTTATTGGAGCAGGACCGGCTGGATTGGCAGCCGCAACCGAAGCTAAAAGACTTGGGATAAAAAATGTTGTGGTTTTTGACAGGGATGAAAAAGCCGGAGGAATATTGGCTCAGTGTATCCACCCCGGCTTTGGTCTGCAACGGTTTAAAGAGGAGTTGACAGGTCCCGAATATGCCCACAGAGAGCTTGAAGCGGCACTAAAACAGAATGTTGAAATTGAGTTAAACTCAATGGTCATTGAGATAAAACCTGATGGGATTATCAAAGTAGCCTCAGCTAAAGGTCTTAAAACCTATCGGTGTAAATCGATAATCCTTGCAATGGGGTGTCGGGAGCGGACAAGAAGTAATGTCAGAATTCCCGGAACAAGACCTGCCGGTATTTTTACTGCCGGTAAAGCTCAGAGATTGGTTAACATCGAAGGCTTTCTGCCCGGTCGTAAAGCAGTTATTATCGGCTCGGGTGATATCGGGATGATTATGGCAAGACGCCTGATTTTAGAAGGGTGTCAGGTTGAGGCAATCATTGAGATAAATTCATACACAAGCGGCCTTATCAGAAACGAAGTGCAGTGTATCCATGATTTCAATATTCCCCTTTTGTTAAGTCATCAAGTGACAATGATTCGCGGCGATCAGCGAGTTGAGGAGATTACCGTTGCCCAAAGAGATTCTTTTGGCAAAATCATACCTGAAACCGAAAAACAAATAGCCTGTGATACCATTTTACTTTCGGTCGGCCTTATTCCCGAAAACGAACTTTCCAGAAATGTCGGTATAACCATCGACAACAGTACAAAAGGCCCGCTTGTAGATAACTTTTTAGCCACAGACAGAGCCAATATTTTTGCCTGTGGAAATGTGTTACATGTCAATGACCTTGTCGATGAGGTCTCTTTTGAGGGGGAGTTAGCCGCAAAAGCCGTTGCTGCAAAATTAACAGGTAACATTGTTAAAATGGCAAAAGAAGTTAAACTAACAAAAGGTGCCAACATTGGTCAAATAGTACCTCAACAACTCAGTTATCCTATTGAAAGTCGTATCTCAATCAGGGTAAAAGAACCTACCGGCCCAACAACCGTAAAAATCGGAGAGGTATTGAAGAAACGGTTGCCTTTCAGCCGGCCGGGGGAGATGATTGTCGTAAAACTAACAGGTGCTCAAATTGAGGAGTTAGCGAAAGCAGGCAGCAGCAGGGAGGTTTCAGTTGAGTGACAACGAACGTGAAATTATCTGTATAGTATGTACTCAGGGCTGTAAAGCCATTGTCGGTAAAGAGGGGTTAGAGTTTAGTATAAAAGGGAAACTGTGCAAAAGAGGCCTTGATTATGTTAAACAGGAGTATCTGAATCCCAAGCGGGTTTTAACAACAACTGTTAGGATTAAAGACAACCCGAATAAAATAATTCCCGTTCGGACAAGTGCCCCTATCCCTAAAGAAAAAATGTTTGAGATTATGAAAGTGATTAAAGCAACAAGGGCAGAAGCTCCTCTGAAAGTCGGAGATGTAATTATACCCAATATTTTAGATACAGGAAGTGATGTTATCTGCACAGGGTCTTTGTTAGTTTAGTTGACTTTCACAACAGCTGAAGCCACAATTTAAAAACGTGTTACTTAAAGGAAGCTCTATGATAGAAGTCCAAAAGGTTGTTCGCACTTACAAAGTTGGCTTAACTGAAGTATTGGCGTTAAGAGAACTCTCCTTAACTATTGAGAAGGGAGAGTTTGTCGCAATAGCGGGCCCCTCAGGCTCGGGTAAAACAACGCTATTGAATCTATTGGGTTGCATCGACTCTTTTGACGGCGGAGAAATAATTATTGACGGTCAGAGACTCTCGGCAATGGATAAAAAAGAGAAAACCGAATTCAGAAAGCACAATGTCGGTTTTATTTTTCAGACCTATAATTTAATTCCGGTTCTTAGCGCTTATGAAAATGTCTCGTTTGCCCTCTCGATTTTAGGTGAACCTGCATCGGTCATAAAAGAAAAGACGTTCAATATTTTAGAGGAAGTCGGATTAAAAGAATTGGAAAACAGATTCCCCAACCAGCTTTCAGGGGGACAGCAACAAAGAATTGCCATAGCCCGAGCCCTTGTTAAAAACCCCAAATTAATATTAGCCGATGAACCGACGGCTAACTTAGATTCTGAAACAGGTAAAGAGATTTTAGAGTTAATGACCCAAATGAACAAAAAACACGGAACTACCTTTATTTTCTCTACCCATGATCAGATGGTCATGGAGTATGCAAAACGACTTGTTTTTTTACATGATGGACAGATAGTTAACGATGAAAAAAGATGAATTTATATTTATTGTTAAATTGGCCTTTAAAAACATGTGGCATTATAAAAGAAGGACTATTATAACTGCTGCTTCAATCGCTATGGGCTTAGCAATGTTCATCATTGTCGATTCGTTGTTGATAGGAGCCGAAAAAGAGTCGGAGAATAACTTACGGTGGTATGAAACAGCCGATATCGTAATAATGGAGACCTCTTATTTTGAAGAGCGTCTTTACAAAGATATAAATCACACAATTACAGGGAGTGCTAAAATCGTCAGCAGACTTCAAGAAAACGGGTATCGGGTCGCACCAAGAATTACTTTCTTAAGTGAAATGTTTTTTGGAGGAGTTGATTTTGATGAAGAGGGACACATCGCAACAGTTGTGACGGCAGTTAAACCGGCGCCAGACAAAGAGGTCTTTAAATTACACTCAACTATTGTTGAAGGGCGCTACATTGAGCAAAACAGTCACGAGGCTGTAATCGGCTCATTTTTAGCCGAAGATATTGATGCAAAAGTAGGTTCGTTTATAACACTCCTTTTCCAGGGCAAAGGGGGATTCTTTGAACTTATCGATTTAGAGATTGTGGGAATTACCGACTGTCCTAACCCAAACGTCAACAGGTCTCTTTTGATTGTCGATTTTAATACAATCAGTGATTACTTGGAAACTGATTATGAAGCTGCCGAAATATATGTATCTCTCTCCTCTTTTTCCAATCTGAATAGAGAGATTCAGAAAATAGAGAAAATTTTAGAAACAAACAATAACAGTTTAAAAGTCGTCGGTTGGGAAGAGCTCTCCAAAGACTATTTGGCCATTGCCAAAGCAAAAAGAGGAGGTTCTGCCCTTATTTTGGTTTTGGTCTTTATCATTGCCGTGGTGGGAGTTTCCAACACAATGCTGATGGCTATTTATGAGAGGACAAAAGAGGTTGCCGTAATCCGCTCCTTTGGTGCAAATGATAAATTTATCTACATTCTCTTCAGCGCCGAATCGGCTTTTGTAGGGTTACTGGGAGTTCTGATTGGATTGGTAATTGCTGTCAGTGCAAATTTATACATGGTAAATATTGGGTTTGACTTTGGGTATATGATGCGTGAAATCGATATCGGCTACAGAATTCAAAGTACTATGCACGGTTCTTGGAATTTTTTATCAATGGTACTCTCCTCTATGTTTTGTCTTTTTTTCTGCGGTCTGTTTGGAGCTCTTTTCACCCGCAGAGCCTTAAAAAAGGAGATTTCAGATGCCCTCAGAGACTCTTAGAAGGAACAAGTTTTGAAACTTATAAAAATTGCATACAGAAATGTTTTTAGAAACAAAAAGAGGAGTCTCCTCTCGGGCAGTGCCGTTGCGGTTGGGGCAATGACTATTGTCTTTCTTTTTGCCCTCATTGAGGGAATGCGCCTCGATATGGAGACAAATTTAGTAAACTTTTTTAACGGTGAAATCAGAATAAGAGACAGAGATTATGAGAAATATGAGAAATACAATCCGCTGCATCTAAATATAATTTGGGATGAAATTGAACCTTTTTTAATTCAACATGAAGACATTAAAGCCTACTCTCCCCGCGTTGTCTTTTCCTCCTCTCTCTATATTAATGAAAAAATGCACCCCGCCATCGCCTTTGGAATAGATTTTGCTTTAGAAGCGAAATATCAAAAATTAGACGACATCTTATACGAAGGGCGTCTCCCTTCTGATAATGAAAACGAGCTCTTAGTGAGCCTAGCATTGGCAAAAAACCTCAACTTAAAAATCGGGGATAAGATCACGCTGCTTTCAACAACCGCTGAACGCTCTACCAATGCAATTACCTTAAGCATCGTTGGATTGGCAAACTTCGGTGTTGATTCAATGAAACAACCAATAACTTGGCTTCCATTGCAACGCGCCCAACATTTTTTAAAGATGGAAGCAAGAGTCACAGAGATTCTTTTAAAGGTAAACGGTAACCGAACACTTGTAACAGAAAAACTCAGAACCCAATTGGATGACAGAGATTATGAAATTAAGAGTCTGCAAGAGTCTGATATAATCTACGATATGATGGAGATGGTTCAGAGTGTTTATTATATGATTGCCCTCTTTTTCTTTCTTTTGGGAAGTACCGTTATAGTCAACACAACGGTTATGGTTGTTTATGAACGGATAAGGGAGATTGGAACTCTCAGAGCTTTGGGAATGCACAATCGCCTACTAACTACCCTCTTTCTCCTTGAAGGAGTAATCATCAGCAGTGTAGGAGCCTTTGTAGGTGTTGTGGTAGGCTCAGGTGTATCTCTATTGTTTAACAGAATAGGAATAAATTTTACCCAGGCTCTCAGCGGAGTCGATATGAACATCTCAAATATAATTTATCCGGTACTTGATCTGAAAACTCCTGTTATAGTCTTTGTTTATGCTGTTTGTGTTTCTGCTTTGGCTACCTTAATTCCTTCAACAAAAGCGGCAAAAATAGAAGTGGTGGAGGCTTTAAAATATGTATAAAAGAATCCTCTTTTTTGGTTTGTTCCTTATAATAATCTCTTCACCTGCTCTGTTTTGCCTCACTGCACAGCAGATAATAGAGAAAGCAGAGAATAGGGAGAGTTTTCAGTCAACCTACTCTGAGGGAAGAATAGTCTCAACTGACCGTTTTGGTTCTAAAGAGAGCAGTTTTAAATCATGGTCTGAAGGCAGTGAATCGGCATTGTTGGAATTCAGTGACGGGCAACGGGTTTTAAAGACCAAAAATGATATTTATCTCTATTATCCTGATGCCGAAGTTGTAATCAGATTGCAAGGCTCTGCTTTGAGACAATCTGTTTTGGGCAGCGACCTTTCGTATGAAGATGCTTCGGGTTTTGGCGATACCCTCTCCAATTATGATGTTGAACTGATTTCAGACCGGCTTTTAAATAACAGGGACTCTTATCTGCTCTCTTTAGAGGCAAAATCTAAAAATGTTGCCTATCCAAAACAGTTGATTTGGGTCGATAAAGATAACTTCATAATAATGCGAAGGGAACTTTATACAAAATCCAACCGATTGTTAAAAGAGATAGAGGTGTTGGAAATAGGATCTTTTGAGAACGAACTTGTCCCTAAAGTGACGTCTGTTGTCGATAAATTAAAAAAAGAGTCCTCAACGAAAATGTATTTGGATCTATTGCATCTTAACGTAAATCACGACAAGTCACTCTTCAGCCTCCAAAATTTAACTTGGTAGAGTACTATGAGAAGATTCTTAATTTTAGTTTTTGTTATCCTAACTCCTTTTTCTGCTTTTGCGTTAAACACAAAAATGGTTCTGCTTAACACACTGATGCCAAACGAAACTGACTCCTACACCTATTTTATCGATGCCAACATCAATCTTTCTGTCGGTGGTTTGATTCAAAGCAATGTAAAAAGTGAGCTCTCTGTCAACTACTCTTCATTTAAACAAAAGCTTAGTCTTGATAAAGCCTACATAAAAGCCCGTTTTGGCAAAAGTCAAATAACAATCGGAAAAACCCTCTTAGATTACTCCCCTTTTTTCATCTTGGATGCTTCAAAAGTCCTTTTTAACAGTGAAGAGAGCCTCTTTTTGCCTTTACCAAACAGATGGTTAACTACTTACTACCTTTCACTGGGAAACTTTTCGTTTTTAGAAGCGACTGTTGCCTCCGAAATCTCACAAAACCCAACTGTTGCCACCCGTTACAAAACAGAGATAAAATCTCTCTCAATTGAATCTGCATTGGCTTATCGTCCAATTGAAGATGACAAGATGAGTTTAGCCTCTTATGTGGGAGTCCAAGGAGCAATGGCTTTAAACTGGGCAGTGGCTACGTTAATAAATATCTCCCCTTTTGATAAGAACTCACTTTTAATCAGTGGGGCAGTTTTCAAACCCTTTTCGGTAGCCTATTCTGATACACTTACAGTTAAATTTGAGTCTTTGCTAAAACCTTTTAACATAAAGGAGTTTTATCTCAATTGCGAACTCAGTTACTCAATCGGTAATTTAGGGACACTCTCTTTAATTGCCCAGATAGAAGCTCTTAAAGAGAGTCGGATTATAACTAATGGTACTTTCAATATTTATCAGGACTTTTTTATTATAGGAAATGTGATAATCCCTCTTAAAGAGAAATTCTTACCAACAGTAACTGTAGGCTTCAGCTATTCTTTTTAAAAAGTTCACTCCCAGATTATCAGCTTTATCGTTGAGTATTACCTGTTCTTCTTAGCTTTACTTTGCCGCTTTCCGTCAGCCTGTACTTTTGCAGGCGGCTTGTCGGTTTATCTGTCACAGTCATTTCAACAAACCCTATTTTTAAAAGTGGTTCTATATGCCGTTTAAATGCGCGGGAATCACCACTCATTCCAACTCTCTTAAAAATTTCTTTGCGCGACAGTGTTTTACCATTGAGTGATTTTAGTACGTCTATCGGGGTGCCACTCAATTCCACTTGGTGCTCATCTATGTGCTTAACTTGATCACCGATGGTATCAAGAATCACCGCAAGTGTGAATTCTATAAACGCACTACTGTTATTTTCTCTTTTGGAATTCTCAATTGCCCGGTAGTACTGCAAACGCTTTTCATACATCACAGATTCCATAGGAATCCAAGCGAAAATGGCATTCCATTTTGAAAGAAGCAAAGTTTGCCACAGCCGCCCCATACGTCCATTACCGTCGGAAAACGGATGAATAATTTCGATTTCGTAGTGTAGTATCGCGCTTTTAAGCACGGGATGTAAATTGGAAGTCTTTGCCCAATCCAATAGGTCTTGGATAAGATTGGGAACAAACTGCGTTCTTGGACCAATATGCACAGTTATGTTACCATTAACAACACCTACATCTTCTTTGCGAAACTTACCCGCATCATAAACTAAGCCCTGTGTCATTAACCTATGAGCTTTCAAAAAGTCCTTCACAGAGTAAGGGTCAAACTCCATCACCTTGTCGTAGGCTTCGTAGGCGTTCTTTACTTCCCTAATTTCGGTCTGCTTACCGGCAACTATCTTACCCTCAATTACGGAAGCCACCTCACCGAGAGTCAGAGGGTTACCCTCAATGGCTAGCGAAGAATAAATCGTTCTAACAAGGTTATTTCTATGCAGGCGGATGTCCAGTTTGAAATCTGTCGAGTATTCCAGTCTCGTTACTGTCTCAACGATTTTTGCCAAGTAATCGGCAGCTTTTTCAGTTATAGTGTAGGGCGGTTTATCACCCATTTTATTCATCTCCTAAACTTTCGCCTGCACTTCAACGTATTTTCTGCAATCCTTTATAATTCCTTTGTAATAGTGTTGTTTGTTTCAGCTATTCTTTTTGAAAAGCTCAATAAAATCTTTTTGATTCAGGGCTTCAGAGAAATAGAAACCTTGGTAGTATTGCACTCCCAAAGATTTAATAAACTCGAGTTGCTCCTCTGTCTCTACCCCTTCGACTAACACAGGAACTTTAAACTCTCTGGCCATCCCAACCATTGCTTTTATAATAACTCCGTCATCCTCTTTCGGGTAATCTTTAATAAAAGAGCGATCTATTTTAAGAAGGTCTATCTCTAAATCGTGCAGGTAACTGAGAGATGAAAATCCCACCCCAAAATCATCAATGGCAACTCTGATGCGTTCTTTGCGCAATCCGCCGAGAACTTTTTTGGCAACATCCACATCTGTCAAGAGGGTTCTTTCTGTCAATTCAACAATTATTCTGTCATGTTTAATGTTGTACTGTGTGAGTGTTTTTACGAAATGAGGAATCAGATTAACATCCTGTAACTCAGAGGGGCATGTGTTTATCGAAACACTGATGCTGCCTTGTTGCAGAGAATCCAATTCATTCAAAAAAGCAGCCGCTTGTTGAAACACATAAACTCCCAAAGCCCGCTCATGCCCGTTTTTTTCAACAATTGGGATAAACTCAGAAGGGGAAACCTCTTTTAATTTGGGATGATTCCATCTGGAGAGAGCTTCACAAGAGACAATTTTTGAGGTAGCTATCTCTATAATCGGTTGAAAGAAAACCTCTATTTCACCCTCTTTAATTGCATTGGGCAACGACTCCAAAATTGAGTAATACCTGAGGAGGTAGTCATCTATCTCTTTATCGTAACTGAGAGTTCCGTTTCGCCCGAAATGGCTTAACGCAGCAATGGCCATTTTAGTTTGTCGCAGCAACAGTCTGCTGTTTCTCACTTTCCGGGATAAACTGGAAACTCCGATTCTCACTATAATCGGAAATTGTTTCTCTCTAATCTCAAATGGTTTTTCAAAAACTTTCTCTATACTGGAAATAGCATTCTGGTAATTGTATCTGGTTATGGTTTTTGTTAAAAGAAATGTTCCCAAAAAGTACTGGATTAAAAGGTCATCGGCATCCAATATTTTCAGAAGTCTTTTTCTAATCTGTGAAGCAATAAGATACTCACCATCCAATGAACAATTTGACTCAATGATATCAACATTTGTTATTTGGACAATCGCAACAACAAACTCTTCTTTATTGGCAAGCTTACCCTCTATCATTTGAAGCGGAAAGAACTCCAAGTCTTCCCCTTTGACCCTTTTCTCATTTGCAACGTTAGCCAACAATTCGTTAGAAATATTTCTGGGATTGGAATATAAA
>JBAYOE010000032.1:0-11507 GCA_041678405.1 Sphaerochaetaceae bacterium
CTGGAAATAGCATTTTGGTAATTGTACCGAGTTATGGTTTTTGTTAAAAGAAATGTTCCTAAGAAGTACTGGATTAAAAGGTCATCGGCATCTAATATTTTCAGAAGCCTTTTTCTAATCTGTGAAGCAATTAGATACTCCTCATCCAATGAGCAGTTCGATTCGATGATATCAACATTTGTTATTTGAACAATCGCAACAACAAACTCTTCTTTGTTGGCAAGCTTACTTTCTATCATTTGAAGCGGAAAGAACTCTAAATCTTCCCCTTTGACCCTTTTCTCATTTGCAACGTTAGCCAACAATTCGTTAGAAATATTTCTGGGATTGGAATATAAAAAGACATGTTGATTTGACCCGTCGATAAAATTGGGAACAACTGAGAGGTTAAGATAAGAGAGAATCATATGACTTTTGCCGTTAATCCATACCAAACCTTTCCAAAAAGAGCTCTCTTTATCCGTTTTTATCGTTTGAGAGATATCAAACCTTTTGCCGTCTAAGTTGGTAATCTTATGATTGCCTGTTTTGATTTCGTCAGTCAAAAATCCGCTCATCAGTCGGTATGTTCTGTTTACATACTCTACTTTCTGATTGGAGTCGGTTATAACCACTCCGTCATGAGATTGGTCACTGACAAGGTTACTGACTGCCAATTGTTGCCTGTCTTTTTTTCGAAAATAGAACAAAAGATTTAAAAATATCCCAACAACAACAATCACGGCTGCAATAATAAACTTAAGTCCTCTGTGAGATAAAATAAAAGAGTCTTCGAGTTGTGCTACATCGGCTTTTGAGAAATATGTTAAAGCAGTTAGAAAATGTTCATCTTCAATGAAAGTCGTATGCTCGGCAAGAGGGGTAAAATTATGGAAAAAACACTCATAAATTTCACAAGTAAACTCCCCCTCTTTAAGAGCCTTCATTTTTTCAGCATTTTTAGGTTCTCTGATTTTTGCAAGCTGTTTAACATCCGAAAGGTAATAAAAAGAACCCTCTTTGTAGTGTAGAACTGTTTGGCTACCGACATTAATTAAAGCGAAGTGAACTTTCTCGGGATGATCTTTTAAAAACTCTTCAAATACTTTCAGAAGGTACTCTCCATCCACCATCATTACCAACAGTCCACTTAAATTACCATTCTTACTATCGTAAACTGGGAGACCCAATTCAATCACATACTGGTAAGCAGAGTCGTCATCCCTCCCCTTTCTCGTTATAAAAGGGGTGCTTATTAATATCTCACTCTCTTTTAATGGGGCTTTTTTACTCATCTGTTTTAGATAGTTAAACTCAGTTAAGGAATCTGCTGTTGATTCACTGTCGTAAAGCCTTATAACTTTATTTTCATTAATATCGGTGAACACTAAATTTTTAATATAATTTCTGTTATTACACATTCGGCAAAACAGTTGTTCAACTTCAAAACTCTCTATTTGAGTACTGTTTTCCAAGTAGCTGTTAAGTTCGTTAGAGTTTCTAATCAGTTTCAGGGTAGCCCAATATTCGTTAAAGAGGTTATTGGTCATATAGTCCATTAAAGCTAAGTGCCCTTTATGTTCAGCCACTATTTTTTCACTGGCTTTAGAGTGCTCAAATTCTTCAAATTTACCATATATAAGGAGAAATATTAGGACAATCGGTATAATAAAAAGCAAATACCCGAAAATGCTTCTGACAATATTCTTCATAACGTTCAGTATAGATTAACACTATTAATGACACAACAAAAAAGAACACCGACAAAGAAACTAAAGTTCCTCAGAAAACTGAATTTTAAGGAAATTAGGATCCAACACGTAGAAAAACTTAATATTTTCATTTGGCTGAAAAGGGCCACTTTCGATAGCAATCCCCTTTTCTGATAAAAACTTCATCGTTGCATCCAAAGACTCCACTTGGAATCCTAAGGAGATACCGCTCCCTACAGATGAGTTGTCGTTGATATCTTTTATCAACTCTATTTGAGTCTCCCCGTCACCTAAGAAAGCTATCTCTTTACCTTCGCCGGCAAAAAACCTTTTTTTAAGGGGAAGCCCAATAACCTCCTGATAAAATTCTAACGATTTCTCTAAATCTGTAACCATAATTGTTGTCCATAAATATTTCATAACCCCATCCTCCTTCTTAATTTGTTCAGCTTCATATTATATCTGAGTCTGTTAAAAGAACCTTTTACATAGTCGCTATATTTCTCCATGACTTCTACCCTTTTAGTTAAAAACTCCTCTTTCTCAATATTAGTACTCTCTTTTTCGATTGGAACAAAAGCCCCAACATATTCTGGTAATGCAAACAGTTTGGCTTTAGAGAGGCTTTTTATCCAAAATTCCCACTGCCCGAATAAAATGTCACCGTCTTCAAAAGTTGAAGCAATCTCTTTTTTAAAAAGTATGCAGGAAAGCTCAAAAGAGGGAGAGAGCCAGAGATTTTTGCCCCACCCAGAGCCCTCTTTGGGCATCTCAATTTTTCCGTTACTGTACATGGTTGCACATCTTATGGCATCAGATTCCACTCTGAGTAACTCATTTAGACCTACTTCAAGCCAACGTCGGTGTATCTCATGCCCGCTGAGAAGCAGTAGCAAGAATCGTCCCTTGCCCTCTTTAATAGCTCTGTTAAACGTTTCGCCTACACTGAGGCTTGGATAATGGAGTGTTTTGACCCCTTCAATTAAAAAGTTTTCTTTGCCGTAATTGGCTACAATTATTTCTTTATTTGGATAGCTCTGTTTTAAAATTGAATCTAGGGAGAGATTAAAGGCCTCTTTATTGTCTTTTGTTGCTAGAATAATCGTTATAAGTTGATTTTGCATACTTTATTATAACGTAAATTTGCCTAAGGTCAAAACAGTATGATAGTATCGACTTTTAGGAGGAGGCAGTTATGAAAACATACCGAAAAGTACTTGAATTTAATCTTGCCCACCGCAGAGCCATTGTAAATATCACCCAGGATGTCCAACAGGCTGTCACAGCCAGCGGCGTTAAAGAGGGGCTTGTATTGGTTAACGCCATGAACATAACAGCCAGTGTGTTTATTAACGACGATGAGAGTGGCTTACACAGAGATTATGAGAGGTGGCTGGAGAAACTTGCTCCCGAAAAGCCTTACTCGCAGTACGATCATAACGGTTATGAAGATAACGCCGACGCCCATTTAAAAAGAACTATTATGGGTAGAGAGACTGTAGTAGCTATTACCGAAGGCAGATTAGATTTTGGGACATGGGAACAGATCTTCTACTACGAATTCGACGGCAAAAGAACTAAAAGGGTTCTGATTAAAATTATTGGACAATGATAAATTATATACAAGGTAGTGCCTCATAACTAAAAATCTACCCCAAGTCCTGATTAAATTGTTGTTTATAGGCTTTGTATTTATTAACACTCAGCAGATAACATATTTAAATTCTTGTCTTACAAATATTACGTGTGATACATTAAGACAGGAGTCAACTATAAAGAATGGTTAAAGAATCATTAAGGCACAATATACATCTCCTTTTTCTTGAGCATAGCGAAAAGTGTCTTAATTATTTTGTTCATCAAGGCAACCATCGCCTTTCGGTGTGGGAATCCCTCCTCTCTTTTCTTATCGTAGTAAGCTTTGAAGAAGGGATTGCATCGGATGACTCCAGTAGCCATCAAGTAGAGGTATTTACGCAAACTAGAGTTCCCTCTTTTGGTGATTCTTCCTCTTTTAAGGATGTTGCCCGATTCATAGATACTGGGGTCAGTGCCACAGAAGGCAATGAGGTTCTGGTAGCGCTCAAAGCGTTCGATGGATCCGATTTCAGCAAGGAAGTGAGCTGCAGTAATTTCTCCAATGCCAGGGATACTGGTAATGATCTCCATCTCTTCATCTTGAGTCTCTCTGACCAACGCCACCAAGGTCTCAGTCAGTTGATTGAGACTCTGCTCGAGGAACAGCAAGTTGTGTGCACTGTTAGCTACCAACGGGCCATAGGAAGCGATACCAATCGACTCATTAGCCAGTTGTCTCAACTTTTCGACAGAAAGTCCAATAGCTCTTCCTTTTGGGGATTTCAAGGCCAGAGCCAACCGTTCGTCAGTAGCCTCCTGAATAGCTTGAGCACACGGGAATTGAGTAAGAAGTCTAAGCATTGTTTGAGTAAATACATTGTAAGCAAGCAGTTCTGGCCAAGCAACAGTGAGATCGGCCTTCAGTTGAGTTTTTACTTTAGCTACATCTTCAGCAACTTGCTCTCTTCTTCGTGCAATGCTCAGTCTCTGGTCGTCCATGGCTCTTTGGTTAACTTTTCTCTCCTTTGGCACCTGCTGGGCGTAGCGTGCTACCAGCTGGGCGTCAATCTTGTCAGTTTTGGTCTTCCTCAAGGTGTTAGCGTTGCTAAACTGTTTGACCAATACTGGGTTAACGATAGTCGTACTGTGCCCATTCTGCAAGAGGTGATGGGCCAAAGGGATGTGGTAGCGACCGGTAGACTCCATGAAAAAGCTAGGGGATTCAAAGTGAGAGGTAGCCTTAAGCAGCGAATCGAATCCATTTCGATCCATAGAAAACGAACCGTGGATGACTTGGGTTTCTCCGTCGTTCAGAATGCAGAACGAGGAGCTCTTTTGGGAAACGTCGATACCAATGATGGTACTCATCATAGAACCTCATTAGGTGGGGTTAAAAGACTAGTCCCAAACTCAATCTCCCGTTTGACGCAAGCTCTATGGCTTAATCAACCAATAGGGGTTTTAGAGACAGAGGGGCAGACTCCTGTAGAAGCTCAAAGGCTTAAACAAAATGTCGCCCTATCTGCCCCTAACAATAACATATTTAAAAAGTACCTAAGTAATATTAGGACTATTTATACGTAGGAGATTTTAAAATGAATGAATCAATTTCGGTAAGGTTGCCAAAAGAGCTTGTTGAACGAATCGATAATTTAGCAAAACTAACCGGAAGAACAAAGACCTACTACATACAGCAAGCCCTCGTAGAAAAAATAAGTGATCTAGAGTTAATCTATTTAGCCCAGAAACGCGAAGAAGACCTCAGAAGGGGCTTAAGTGAGACTTACACATTAGAAGAGGTCATAGAGGAAAATGATTTGATAGGTAAGATTTGAATGCAATCTCCTGTATTTTATTAAAATTATTGGACAATAGCTTAATTATCATCCCAATCTAAGAGTCTTTTTTCTCCTTCCAATGTTCTAAGTTCACTGATATCCTGAGAGACCTCCATGGTGCCTTTGTAAGTACCGTTGTTATCGTAAATCGGGTAGTAACTTATTTGGACAAAACGTCCTTTTAAATTGATTCTGAAATGGGCACTGCTTTGTTTTTTTTGCTTAAAAGCTAAAAGAATCTTTTCAACAACATCGATACTCTCAGGAGGGTGACAGTTTTGTACTGTCCTTCCGACAACAGCCTTTGTTCTCGGGAAAAGACGCTCTTTGGGGGTGTTAAAATAAACAACCCTGTCATCCTCATCGACTAGAGTGATATCAACAGGCAGGTTATTGAAAAGATACACCAACTGAACAGGGGTAATAAGCCCAGTTCCTAAATCTATCTTTCTTTCCTGATTGATTACTGAAAGCATAGAGGGGTCAACCTGCTTCTCCTGAAACTGCTCCTTTTCCAGCTCTGCAAATACTGAAGGGGGAATTTTATCCAAAATAGCAGGAAGAAGAACCTGCTCTTCTCTGAAGACCATTGAACGGACATCAAAAAAGAGGGCTCCGATTAATTGGTTAAACTCTTTGACATCCGTCTTTTTGTTTTCAAGGAAGTTAATCAACTCTTTAAGGTTTCTTCTTATATCATCATGAATTGACCACATAAGAAGTTCACATTTATTCTGCTCTATGTGTTGCTCAACTATTGGAAAAAGGAGATTCTCCTTCATGATATAGTGTTTTTCCATCTCCTTTAGGACTTTCAATGAATCTAAAATAGGGGTTCTATGCTCTTGTAAACTCTTCTTAGAGTTGATTTGAGCAACGTGAGTCATCATTGAATCCAATGTTGAGTTTATGACACCATTATTGGCTAATATACTTTTTATTAACCTGTTATCTTTGTTAAACGGTCTGCTCTCTTTTGTAAGTCCTTTTGAAAAAGAGTGGAGCATCCTTGTAACAATCGGTTTTATTTGTTGCATATCGACAACAATTCTGATAACCAAATCGATAAGTTCCATTGCCTCAAAAGCGTCGACACTCTCAAATAACTCTTTAGCCCTCTCCAAATTTTTCTTGTTGGTCTTTGGATCAGCGAGCCCTAAAGAGTAACACAGCAGCAGTGAAAAGCGGTCAACTCTCTCCATCCTAAACATCCCCCTCTTTTGGAACAATACAGATAAAGATCAGCTCTTTATCGGATGAGGTGTTTCGAACCTGATGACTCTTATCTTGATCGACAAAGGCTACTGAACCGCCGGTAACTTTATTCTCTGTCTCTTCTGTAAAAAGGATTCCCTCTCCTTGGACAATATAGATAATATGGGGCCATGGGTGTTGGTGTTTTGGGGTATAGCTGTCACCGCCTAAAGTGAAAAGTCTCATCACATAATCAGCCCACCCCTCTTTAGGACCGATTAGTACTTGCTTATCGACGTTTTTTAATGCAGGGCTCTCCTGCTTAATTTTTTCAATTTTGTTGCGGTGAGATATAAACATACAATAGTCCTCTCTTAATTATTTTGTTTTATGATACGGTATCTGTTGAATGTGGTCAAATATTGGAATCTTAAGCGTAGGTTGAAGCAACCCCTCCGACGTTCTCAAAATAGCTGGGATGTTGCTCTTTTAGAATCTCAATGGCTTTTTTACCAGTGCAGTGAAGAGTTCCAAGCGATTTTATGGAACTTGCTAAAAGTTCATCAATGACACATTTACGTCTTTGGTCGTTTACATCATAGAGATGTATTCCCCCAATCAATCCGTAAATGGGTTTAGCAAAAAGTTCCCTGACACTTTGAATCATATTTAGGATACCAGGATGAGAGCATCCTACAATCATTATCAATCCTTTAGGGGAATCGACTACCAGTGCAATCTCATCACAAAACTCATCAACAACCAGCTGACCCACTTTGTTGCGAATCAGAAATCTTTCGTTTGGTTGCTCAAATGGGAAGAATCGTTTGAATTTTGTGACAACCCAAATACCGTGTTCTATCATAGCGGTCGTTGAACCAACTGTGTACCACATCACATTTTTGGAACTCAGATACTCTTGGTCAAAATCTATCCCGACAAATCTCAGTCCCTCTTTGTCATCGCTGAACTTTGGGTTTTCAAAACCTAACCCCGTCCATAATTTTAAACCTTCATAAGAGTGAGTCTCTAAAAGAGGTCTTACTCCCCCGCTGTGATCATAATGACCGTGACTTATAACCAAATGGTTTATATCGGACAAATCAACATTCAAAGCCTTTGCATTATTCAGAACAGCTTTCCCACAACCGGTGTCAAAGAGTATTTTTGTCTTACCTTTTTCTACCAAACAGGAAAAGCCGTGTTCCTTAACTAAATTTGAATTTGGCAAAATATTGTTATCTACTAAAGTAGTAACTTTAACCACAGTAGACCCCTTTTTATTAATGATACAATGCAAAATGCAACATAGCAACAAATTAAAAGGAGTTTAGATTATAACGCGAGCAGCTTACAACCGAGAATGCCGTGAGGGCGATGAATCAGCAACTCTACAGGTAACGGTTCGAGCAGCTTTCACAGCGGTATATCAAAGGAAATGACGAACTGGTTGCCCTGGATGAAGCCATACTAGAAAGGCAGTACCGGAAAACCAAGACAGAGTTGTTCATCAAGGAGCTGGAAAAGCTTGATGGCTTGGTTACAAAATTCTCGGATGGCCTTTGGTATTCACTGATTGACTATGCAACAATACATGGCAAGAAGGATGTCAGGTTCATGTTCCGAAATAAGATGGAAATCCAAGCTTGATCAAAGGATAATAACGACCACAATCTTACTCGTCTTATAGGACATCCAATATTCAATGACAGAAGACGTAAAATGAATAAGGTCATTCCAACCTCGGAATAGCCATTCTTATCCCTTCATGGAGACTGCATTAACTGTAGTATTCTTACAGCAATGTCTTCCTTTGGAATTTGCCCTACCGCTCTTCTTTTTCGCCTGCTGTAACAACGGATACGATTCCATACTTGATCCAAATTTCTATCTTCGATTATTTGGTCAAAAATCGTTCTGTCATATTCAACAAATTGTTCTTCCCCAACAAAGAACCCATTTGAACGAATATTCTCTAAGACCTTGTAAATTCCTGTCTGGTAAAATCTTCCTGAATTCATCCGAGTAGGCCACGTCACAGCTGTCGCAGTATCAGTCTGCCCACCATATTTATTATATTCGCCATAGAGAAGATCGATATCCGCCTCCGCCAGCGCTAAGGTACAATGACTCTCAATAATCTGGTCAATATTAACCTTATTTCCAAGCAACACCTGATTTCGAATATTCTTCATATCAATATCATTAGGTTCTTCTTTTTTAGAAATTGTTCGCCAGAATAGTGAAACCTCTGTATTGTCGAGGTATTTTGCCAACAACAAATGTAAATCAAAACTCCTATACCATAACGGCAATGAAAACCATTGGAAATACGTATTTTCCCTACTGGGCTTTATTAATCCCATATTAAATTGAAGCACAACCGCCTCTTGGATTGAGAAAACGACTGACATGAATTCTTGGGTTTTTTCCCAAATTTCATCGAAGCGCTTTTCCCTGGTTTCAAAAATTACATCGACTGCTTGATAATATCGTTCAGCTAGATCATCAGCATATTCTTGCAACCAGGGAGTATCGATGCCTCGTAAAACGTTGTCCGCAACTACTGTGTGGAGTCTTGAGAACTTATCTTCTGTATCTTCGGGATCTCCTTCACATAAAATTCTATGAAGAAGAGGAAATTCATGAAATTCATTTTCGATGAAAAGGATTTTTGTCATCTTTGTGTGTTCGTGTTCCAGGAATACAAAGTCGCAATAAGAAATTAACATCACCCTAATATCATTATTTAACCTAATTTTCTCTGTATGTATTGACCCGCTCTCTATACTATTTCGTTTCCCAGTGAATGTTTCAATTATTCCATTGGCACAAAACTCAATATCCTCAGTCAATTGTAGATAATTCAGTACCGGGTAGGTCTGCATGGCTTTCTCAAAATCAAATGAAGGGCCGGCAATGAACACCTCAACTACATTATGAGCCTCATTTAGCGAAAATATTTCATGGTTCGGTTTCTTAATATACTCATTGTACAGTACGCTTTTTGGGAAAAACAATTTGCAAATCGGGGTCATCGAAATATCATTACCACTTGGTGCCCGGAAATATTCTAAAGGGAGCTTTTCATAGTTCGGCTTTTCCGAGCCTTTAGTAACATGTTTGATGTGGACACACACCCCTTTTCCAGAATTACCTTTATGGTAGGTGACGCTGAGTTGTCCATTTGGGTCCGGAATCATCCTATGAGCTCGCACTTCTCCCAATCGTAAATAGTTCACTTCAAAAAGCTGTTTCGAGAAATCAAACTTCAATTCAACTTTATTTTCATCCGGATTAAATGGAATTATTCTAAGCAAATCTAATCCATTTCTAATCAATGCAATTCTTCTTTCTCCATCCTTTCCCAAACGTAACTCCTTATTTTTGCAGACTTACTAGAAATTTTAATATTTTGATCCTAAGCTCAATAATTCTAGCACAATGAACTCACTCAGGGGCTAGGAATGAACTTAATCTAATGATGGCTTCAGACATTTTATCCCTACCATCAGCAGAGTATGCAGAAAATCTTTATGCAAATCTTACTTTATTCTTGCCTGTGATATCACTCAATCCGGGAGTATTCAACCTAGCAACCATCACTGATGTTTCCCTGCAAAATCTTACATGGTCTTCAAAACTTACTGCAAAATTAAATTTGGGTTGGGTTTTTTCCTTAGACGTTGAATATTTCTCAGAAGCTGAAAAAATCCTCTCATATTTTGGAATTGGTTTGATAAATGGATTACTTCTATAGTGAAATTTATTTACCACAAAAATCGTTTATTGAAGCCAATAGGCAATGGTGATATATCTGTGAGAATCTTCACGTGTTTTTCAAGTTGTGCCAAAAATCAAATTGTGTAACCCTCTAAGCTAGGAAAAAGCAAACATGTTATTGCGCACTCTTTGGGATTGTGCTGGGGGTAGGAGGTTTTTGCTGATGCCCTAAAAGAGAGAGCTACTGCTATAATAGTAGCTCACAACCATCCAAGTGGCATTTTAAAGCCAAGCGTTGATGATTTAAACGTAACAAAAAGATTAACTACCGCAGGTGAAATATTAGGAATTAAAGTACTTAATCAGCTAATCTTTAGCAGCGATTCTTTTTGTTCAATGTCGGAAGAAAATGGGCTGGAGTAAACAGTTGTGGTTATCATAGGAGTTGCCTATTGATAAGAGGCTTTACAGCATGTAGATAAATTCAACATAATAGCCGATACACATATAATCTGCATAAAATGTGATATTCCACACGTCTTTAGTGCTTTTAATGTGAACTTTCATTGACTGCTCCCTTTTTTTCTCCCTACACTGCTATATAACGGATGGAGATTTCCTAAAAATCTACCCAATGACCTTTAGTGAGATGATGAATGCGGAGAATGAAAAAGGAATCTTGGGATACCTAGATGCAAAATCAGATTTCGATCCAACTCCGGAAGCCTTTTTTACCCCTTTAGCGGAACACCTAAATAGGTATTTTCTTATGGGAGGCATGCCCGAAGCTGTTGCCCGCTGGGTAAACGAACGGGATAGTAGCCAAATTGATTCCATCCTATATGCGATTATCCAAGCATATGAACGTGACTTTGCAAAACATCCTGAGCCAAGAGAGTACCCAAAACTTATTCAAATCTGGCATTCCCTTCCTTCCCAATTAGCAAAAGAAAATAAGAAATTCTTTTATCAACTGGTACGAGGAGGTGCAAGAGCTAGAGAGTATGAAGATGCCCTTCATTGGCTGGTTTCGTCAGAAGTGGTTACAAAGGTTTCTCGTTGCACAAAACCAGAGCTCCCCCTCTCTGCTTATGAGGATCTGTCTGCTTTCAAACTGTATACAGCTGACGTTGCATTACTTAGAAGACTAGCTCAACTTGACAGTTCCGCATTTCTTCATCCTTCTCGCTTATTCACCGAGTTTAAGGGAGCTTTTGCTGAAACTTACGTTTTACAGTCATTATCAACATTATTTTCTACACCGTTACGCTACTGGACCAGCAATGACAATCGTTACGAAGTCGATTTTCTTCTACAATATCAGAATCTAATAATTCCTATCGAAGTCAAATCTAATACTAACGTTTCCAGTCCTTCGCTCAAGGCTATAAAACGCCTTCATGGAGAAGATTTCCCGCTTCGCATCCGGTATTCGTTGCATAACCTCAAACTCGATGGGGACATATTAAATATTCCCTTTTTC
>JBAYOE010000033.1:0-11499 GCA_041678405.1 Sphaerochaetaceae bacterium
AACCCTTCTTTCGGGACGCTATATAGAGGTAAGAATTTATCCCCTTTCTTTTAGAGAGTATCTGACTTTCAATTGCCTGGAAGATAAAGATAAGAGTGATAGCTTTAGTGATTATATGATTAGCGGAGGATTACCGGCTCTTGCCGCCTTACCAGATCAAAATAATATCAAGAGCAATTATTTATCAGATGTCGTAAATACGATTATTGTTAAAGATATTGCTTCCCACTGGCAAGTTAGGGACATCGATTTGTTAAACAAGCTGATTGGATTTCTCTCCTCTAATATTGGTAAGCTGACAAACGCCAGCAATCTTGCCGGTTTTCTTACCAGCATTGGAACAAAAACTTCCAGCGAGACAGTTGATAACTATTTGAGGTTATTAGAGGAAGGCTTTATTTTTCTGAAGGCACTCAGATATAATTTATACGGTAAGTATTTCATGAAAACCAATTCAAAATACTATATCGTTGACCTTGGCCTTAGAAATGCCATTATTGGCAGTAGCGGCTACGACTATGGTTCATCCCTAGAAAATATTATTTTTTTAGAACTTTTACGCAGAGGTTACACTGTCTACACCGGCCAATTTAAAGATTGGGAAGTTGATTTTGTGGCTAAACGTAAAAATGAACAGCTCTATATACAAGTAACAGCATCAGTAGCTGATGAAAATACTCTTAATAGGGAATTGCGTTCACTAAAAGCGATAACTGATAACCACCCCAAATATATTCTTACGATGGACAAGCTTCCTTACGACGACTTTGATGGCATTAAGGGCATAAATATTATTGATTTTCTCTTAGAGACCCATCCCATTAATTGAGATACACCTAAAGAATCGACTCTTTAATTATAAAAGTCGCCCGATTGCTAGGAGTTCTGTTTAACAGTATATTCAGTTCATGAGTTGTAACTGTGATTTACATGGACCTTATCGGTGTATCGATATCGTCCCTATATTCCACCACCTTAGTGGCGATGAGGTTTCTGAAATTGCCTCCATTACCCATCAAAGAAACTACAAGAAAGGTGAGAGCCTTTATCGGATGGGACAAAAGAGAGGCGAGTTGTTTGTTTTACATAAGGGGTTGGTAAAAATAAGCCGCCTCACCTATGATGGGAAAGAACAGATTGTGCGATTAGTACGCAGCGGTGAGTTTTTAGGTGAAATAAATTTATTCAGCCACAGTGAACAAACCGATAATGCAGTTGCTTTGGAAGAGACTGAGGTTTGCCTTATTGAGTGGAAAGCTCTTAGGCAATTGATGGAAAAAATTCCTTCAATTGCTTTCAAAGTTATGGAACAACTGAGTCTGCGGTTGGAGGAGACCCAAAAAAGGGTTGAACAAACTACATTTCACTCTGTTGAGCACAGATTGGCTGCTTATCTACTACAACTTTCAGAAGGAAAAGAGTTTATAACCTTAGAGCTCTCCAAAGGTGATTTAGCTTCATTGTTGGGAACCACTTTGGAGACCCTCAGCCGCCGCCTCTCTGCTTTCGCTCAACAGGATATAATCTCTTTAAAAGGACAGAGAGGAATTAAGATTTTAAATCGCCATGCTTTAACAGAATACACTGAGCAACAATAGTTGAAGTTATTTTATTCTCTTAGCCTCTGTGGTACACTGAAAAAGTCAAAGGAGTGTTCATGAGAGACGGTTTTATTAAAGTTGCGGCAATAACAGCCCACTTGAAAGTAGGAGACATCAGATATAACAGTGAGCAGAGTAATCAACTCCTTAGCTATTGTGGCAGAGAAAATGTGGATTTAGCTCTTTTTAGTGAATTAAGCTTAACAGCTTCCACCTGCGGGGAACTTTTCAGAGATGATTTTTTTGTCAGGGAGAGTCTGAAAGCTTTAAAAGAGGTAATTGAGAGTTCAAAAGAGTCTGATACTGTGGCTGCTATCGGTCTTCCTTTGGCTTTTAACGGGAAGTTATTTAACTGCAGTGTTGTATTTCAAAAAGGGGAAGTCTTGGCAATTGTCCCTAAATCAGATTTAAGTAACACCCATAGAAAATACTTCAGCAGACCAAATGATACTGTTCAGTTTGTAAAACTTTTTGATTCAAATGTTGCGTTTGGGACAAACATTCTTTTCCAGTCCTCTTTTATAAACGAATTTAATTTTAGCGTTACAATCGGTGAGCATATTTTTAAAGAGAGTTATGAAGCTGCTATTCTTTTAAACCCTAAAGCCTCCTATATGAAAATAGGATTGTTAAAAGAGCAACAAGAGTTAAATAGAGTTGTTTCAAAAACAGCCTCTTTGGCAATAGTTTCCAGCGGTGCCTCCTTAGGTGAGTCTACAACAGACCGTGTCTATTGCAATCAAAATATGATTGTTGAAAATGGGAAAATAATTGCCCTAGGTGAAGATCCTTATGAGGGAGCCCTTATAAGTGAAGTTGACGTAAAACTTCTGATGTCTGAGAGAGTCAGAAAACAGAACAATAAAACCAAAAACTCCGAAGCACATAAAGTATATTTCAGTCACCGCTTAAGAGAGACAACTTTAACCAGAGAGATTAGAAAATACCCGTTTGTCCCCTCTGAAAAAGGGGCTTTAGAGGAGCGTTCTTTAGAAATTCTTAAGTTACAGAGTTTGGCTTTGGCTAAAAGGATTAACCATGTCGGCTCGAAAAAAGTTGTTTTGGGGGTTTCGGGGGGACTTGATTCAACTTTGGCTTTGATTGTTGCTGTCATGGCTTTTGATTACCTGAATCTGGATCGTAAAGGGATTGTCTCTGTTACTATGCCTTGCTTTGGAACAACTAAAAGAACCTACGAAAATGCAATTAAGCTGAGTAGTTTGTTAGGGGTAACTTTAAAAGAGATTGATATAAGTGAAAGTGTCAGAGCCCATTTTAAAGATATAAACCACGATGAAAAAATTACCGATACGGTTTATGAGAATGCTCAGGCTAGAAGAAGAACCCACATCTTAATGGATATCGGTAATCAAATCGGCGGATTTGTTATCGGGACGGGTGATTTATCGGAAATCGCACTAGGCTGGGCAACCTTTAACGGAGACCATATGTCGATGTATTCGGTTAACAGTTCAATCCCAAAAACTTTGATAAACCACCTAATCAGATACTACGCCACCCATCTGTCGGTTTCAAAAGAATTGCCTGAAGTCTTAGAAGATATCATCAGTACTCCCGTGAGCCCCGAACTCCTTCCGACTGATATCGGGCAGGCTACCGAAAAAATTATCGGTCCTTATGTTTTACACGATTTTTTTATCTACAATATGCTTAGATTAAGTTACTCACCCCAAAAAATTGTCAGGTTGGCCAAAACAGCGTTTGACGGCGAGTTCAGTGAAAAAGAGATTATCGGCTACTTAAGGATTTTTATAAAAAGATTCTTTGCCAATCAATTTAAACGTTCTGTTTTTGCAGACGGAGTCCAAGTCGGTTCGGTTTCTCTCAGCCCCAGAGGAGAATTTAGCCTTGCCAGTGATACAAGCAGTGCTTTATGGCTGGAAGAGCTGGATAAGTTAGAGGGAAATTAGAAAAGAGCATAATATTTCTTTTCAAATTGTTATGACAATACTATAATTATTATATGGGAAAAGTTGTCACCATTAAAAAATATGGTTATTTTCGGTTTATCGACACTGAAGGAGGGCTAAATATCGGTACAGAAGAGGTTGTGGGGTCTCTTTTTAAGCCAAAAGAGACCGGATATTGTGACTAATAATTAAAGGCTTAGTTTTTAGCTTATTTTTGAAACCTTTTGGTTTTATAGATGTTATTAGTTTGCAGGGTCGTTAAGAGCCCTGGATAGGAGATTTACCATGAAAAAGAGAGTACTGATTCTGATAATAATATCACTATTGGTTCCGGCAACTCTATTTGCCGGGTTAATTAACTTAAATGTCGGAGCAACTGCACAGTACAAAATTCCGACAATCGGTGACAGTGAAGATCTTGAAGATGCAGCCAATATCGAAAACTGGGCTTTCGGACCCGACATTCGCCTAAGGCTGTTATTTGCCGAAGTAGGGGTAGCCGGTCTCTATTCGAAAACAGAAGACGGCCATACTTTGAGCGGGGTTCTTACCGGCGGTATCTCACTTGATCTACTTGGATTCTTAAGAGTCGGTCTTGGTCTTGGGCCCAGAATGGAAGTTCTATTTGATGAAGATTTTAAAAATCCAGAGGTGTTGATAGCCGGCGGATCTATAGACGATGCAACATTTGGCGATGCCTTTATGAATGCACCTATGACTTACCGGGCTACAGCAGATTTTAAACTGGGAAGATTCTTGGTTGGATTAAACTACACCATTGACTCCAACGGTTTTACTTTTGCCGACCCCGATACCGAAAAACTGCTTCCGGACTTTGAGAATAATCCAGGCAGAGTCGGTGTTTCACTGCTTTTCAGACTCTTCTAAGATAATTTTAAGTTGGATATAGATTGCCTCGTTGATAAAAAAACGAGGCAATCTGGTTAATCAGATAAAGGAGTAATTTTGTTTAAGAGGATATTGTTGAGCATCAGTTTAATTCTCCTTATTCCGACACTTTTATTTTCATCAAAACTGTTTTATTTAGGCTTTGGTTCAATAAGCCAGTTTCAATACAATCTTTTTACTTCCGATATCCAACAGGCGAAAGTAATAGATGTTCACAACTGGGCTACCGGTGTGGAGATGCGTTCCAAAGTACTGGGGATTAATTTCGACACCCACATGTTAATCCAACAGGGAAATATTATTGCCGTCACAGAACAGGGAAAGGCTGTCTTTGAAAATGATATCGCCCAACGCCTTTTCGGAATGGTTACTGTCGGCTTTTCCTCAAAAGCAGCGACGTTTACCACCTTCAGTATCGGAGCCGGTTCTGCGGTTGGCTTAAATGTAACTCCTAATTTTAACGTTGAAATGTGGATGGGGAGCCCAGACAACATCTATGAGAAGGAAAATACCAAACAGTTTTGGGAAAATGTTTCTTTAAGCTACCGTCTCCGTATTGATTTAAATATTGGAAGTTTCTCGCTGGGATTACACTACCAAGTTCCTTCAGACGGCTTTTCATACGCAAACTGTGGTATTTCTAATCTGACTCCCGATTGGGAAAAAGGAAAAGTCGGCGCCTCTTTCATAACCCGCTTTCTTTAAGAGATAATCTAGTTGGACAGTCTAATTTATGCTACTATGTTGAAACAAAACAAGGGAGAAGCTGTCTATGAAAATTTCGAGTCTAATCGGATCGTTTTTTAGTGCGATTTTAATTGCTGTAGTTATCTTCTTCGTTATCTTCTTTTTTTTCCCATCAAGCAGTCAAAACTTCTTTGATATCAGCTATCAAAGCTCAAAAGGATTAAAAGAGCTTAAAGAGGGTATTACAACTATTTTGGAACAAGAAAGAGTTCCTAAAATAGCTATAGACCAGTACATTGACCGTATTAATGAGGGACAGCACAGTTACATCCTTCACAAAGCCATAATTGAAGGCAAAGAGCTGGTTTCCGAGCTGGCTGAAATCGGGAAAGGGATAGATTTCGGGAGTTTCCAAAACTCCGAGTTAGGGTCAATTCTACAAAAAGGATTGGACAATCTTTCAAAAACAAGTTCAAAACAGTTTAAATCTCTACAAAAATTTTTTTCAGGAGCAATGGAAGCATTTAAATGAGAGTTACATTTTTAGGAACAGGCACTTCCTACGGAGTCCCCAGAATCGGGTGCTCCTGTTTGGTGTGCACATCAAATGAGTCAAAAAATAAGAGGTATCGCACCTCTTTAATGGTACGGGAAGACGAAACAACCGTTGTCATCGATACATCGGTTGAGTTTCGTCTTCAAATGCTTAGAGAGAACGTGAAAAACATCGATGCCGTTTTTTATACCCACAACCATGCCGACCATATGAACGGAATCGACGATATAAGAATTTTCTCCTTACACAAAGAGTTGGATGTTTACGGACCTCCAGAGGTTTTAAATGATATCGAACATCGGTTTGCTTATGCGATTAACGATAACCAAAATCGACGGGGAGTTCCTAAATTAAGATTAAACAGCATGGATGAGAAGAAAGGAGTTACTGTCGGGAAGTTACACTTCCAAGCAATACCTCTTATCCACGGCTCAAAAGAAGTTTATGGCTACAGGATTGGTAAATTAGCCTATTTAACCGATTGTAAAGAGATTCCCTCAGAGAGTAAGAAACTCCTAAAAGGAGTTAAAGTGGTAATTATCGATGCTTTCAAATTTAGCAGCCACGATACCCATATGAGTGTTGATGAAGCAGTGGCGGCAATCAGAGAGCTGGGTGGTGAAAAAGGCTACATAACCCATCTTGACCACGAGATGGATTACCATGCTCTTAATAACTACCTTCCCGATAACATTGAGCCGGCTTATGATCAACTTTCTTTTGAAGTTTGAGAGAGGAGTAGGCTCTTTTTACAAAATTGATTAAAGTGGTATGGTGTAAGCAATATAAAACAAAGTGTTAATAGTTTAGGAGTTATATTTATGGATAAGTTTGATCTGATCGTGATTGGAGCAGGCCCGGGAGGATATGTTGCGGCCCAAAAAGCAGGCTCTTTGGGTAAAAATGTGTTACTGGTAGAAAAGAGTGAGCTTGGCGGAGTTTGTACCAACTTAGGCTGTATTCCTACGAAAAGTCTTTTAAACAGCGCTAAAATATATAGACAGAGTCTCGATTCAGAGAAAATGGGCGTCAGTGTATCAGCAGTCAATTACGATTTAGAGACGGCGATGGCCTGGAAACAGGAGACTATTGAAACACTGAGAAACGGGATTGCTTTTTTAATGAAACACTCCAAAGTCAATGTTGTCAAAGGAGAGGCTAAGTTCCTCGACTCAAATACAATCAAAGTCGGAAACGAGATCTATAAAGGTGAAAACTTCATAATTGCCACCGGCTCTTCTCCCGCCATTGTTCCGATTCCCGGGCACGATTTGGACCATGTTTTAACAAGCAATGAGATTCTCTCAATAGATTCACTGCCAAATGATATAACTGTGATAGGGGGCGGAGTCATAGGGATGGAGTTTGCCTCCTATTTCCACTCATTGGGAATAAAAGTAACGGTCATTGAGATGTTGGATGAAATTCTACCTATGATGGATAAAGAGTTTGCCAAACTGATGCGCCGTGAAATGAAAGGGGTAACCTTTAACCTCGGCTGCAAAGTTACCGAGATAACAAAAGAGACAGTCAAGTTTATTGACGCTAAAGGAAACGAGAAAGAAGTTGAAGCTGCGATGGTTCTTTTAAGTATCGGCAGACGCCCCAACTTGGGTGTCATCGGTGATTTAGATATAAAAACCGAACGGGGTGCCATTGTTGTAGATGAGTCCCTAAAGACCAATTTTGCTAACATCTGGGCAATCGGAGATGTAAACGGTAAATCTCTTTTAGCCCACTCAGCCACAAAAATGGGGGAAGTTGTTATTGAGAATCTCTACAATAATAAAAGTCAGAGGGTTAATTATAACGCTATACCTTGGGCTGTTTATGGGATGCCTGAAGCCGGTGGATGCGGTCTAAGTGAAGATGATGCAGCTAAAAAAGGAATTACTGTAAAAACTGCCACTTCCCAGATGCGTTCCAACGGACGGTTTTTAGCCGAGAATGGCAAAAGAGCTTCGGGAATTTGTAAAGTTATAGTTGAAGAGGCTACCGATGTAATAGTTGGAATTCATCTGCTTGGCCCCTACAGTAGTGAAATTATCGCAGCAGCAACCCCAATCATCGAAAAAAGGATGAAAGTGGAAGATGTTAAAGAGATGGTCTTTGCCCATCCAAGTATTGCTGAAATAATCAGAGACACCCTCTTTTTACTCTAGTTTTAAGGAGGCAGAATATGGTTGGCGAGAAACCCAAACTCTATATAATCGACGGCTACAGCCTGATTTATCGCTCCTATTTTGCCTTCATAAACCGCCCTCTGAAAGATATGGAGGGCAACAATGTCAGTGCTCTGTTTGGCTTTTTAAACACCCTGTTGATGATTAACCGTGAGTATCAACCCGATTATTTGGTTGTTGCAATGGATATGGCTGAACCGACTTTTAGGCATAAACTTTATGAGCAGTATAAAGCCAACAGAGATGCTGCCCCACAGGATTTGCACTCTCAGGTTCCCCTCATAAAAGAGGCATTGGAAGCTGCCAATATTCCCATCTTAGCCAAAGAGGGGATGGAGGCTGATGACATCATAGCCTCTTTAATTACATGTGCCCAAAAACAGAATATCCAAAGTGTCATGGTAACCGGAGACAAAGACCTGCTACAGTTGGTAGGAGAAGATGTTTTTGCACTCCGACCTCCCAAAAAAGGACAGAGCAGTTACCACATTGTTGGTTTTAATGAAGTTATAGAAGAGTTTGAAATTAAGCCGAATCAGATTGTCGATTACTTGGCAATAGTTGGAGACAGTTCCGATAATGTTCCCGGTGTTGCGGGAATTGGGCCTAAAGGGGCCGTTAAATTACTTACCGAGTTTGATAACTTAGACAATATCTATAAAAACTTAGACTCTTTGAGCCCATCAGTTGCTAAAAAATTGGGTGATAATAAAGAGATGGCCTATCTTAGTAAAGAGTTGGTTACTCTGAGAGACGACTTACTTAGAATAGAAAATTTCAACAATCACCGTTACGAAAGCAGCGGTATTGAGTGGGAAAAAATGGCTCCAATTTTAGAACGTGTCGGCTTTAAATCTTTGATAAATGCCCTCGGTGCCAAAAGAGAGAAAGTTGCAGAACAAAAAAGTGCACTAAACCAAAAGGGAACCTACCACCAAGTCACCTCAATAAAAGAGCTTGAGACTCTTTTGGAAAAAATTGCTAAAACAAAAATAATGGCTTTCGATTTTGAGACAACAAGTATCGATGAGATGAGCGCCAAAGTTGTCGGTTTTTCTTTTACAAATACCATAAATGAGGGGTGGTATGTTCCCCTGATAGCCTCCGATAAGCCCGTTTTGAATGAAACAGAGGTTAAAAAGGTTCTTAAATATTACTTAGGGGAAAAACAGATCTCCCTTGTCGGACAGAATTTAAAATATGAATATAAAATAACAAAGAGATGGTTGGGGATAAAGCCATTCTTATATTTTGATACGATGATAGCCGCTTGGCTTTTAGACTCTTCATCAGATCCTTACAATCTCGACTATTTGGCAGAAAAATATTTAGATGGTTATAAAACAATAAGCTACAACGATGTTGTTCCGGATAAAAATCTCTCATTTGCCTCTGTTGCGATTGATAAAGCAGTCGCTTACGGTTCTGAAGATGCTGATATCTCATGGAGATTATACCAAGTATTTCTCCCTCTGTTAGAGAAAGAAGGCTTAACATCTCTGTTTAACGAAGTAGAGATGCCCCTGATAACAATTCTTTCTGAGATGGAGTTAGCCGGAATCAGAGTAGATGAGCATAAACTAAAAGAGATAGACAAAGAGATAACCAACCGGATTGGAGAGATAGAGAAAGAGGTCTACAAACAAGTCGGTTATGAATTTAATATAAACTCAACAAAACAGTTGCAGGAGGTTCTCTTTGAACAGCGACAACTTCCGTTCATAAAAAAAACAAAAACCGGTTACTCTACCGATACCGACACATTGGAAAAACTGGCAACCATAGACATCGTACCCAGGCTGATTTTGGAAAACCGGGTTCTCGCCAAACTAAAGAACACCTATGTGGAACCTTTGCCCAAGCTGATTAATAAGGAGACAGGCAGAGTGCACACATCTTACGGACAAACCGGAACTGCTACCGGCAGGCTCTCAAGCCGGAATCCCAACTTACAGAATATTCCCATCAGAAGCGAAGAGGGCAGAAGAATAAGAGAGGCTTTTATTCCTAAAGAAGGGTGCCTCTTTTTGGCAGCTGATTACTCACAGATTGAATTGGTAGTTTTAGCCCACATGGCCGATGACAACTCCCTTAAAGAGGCATTCTTAAAAGGCCAAGATATCCACAGACATACTGCCAGCCTTATTTTTAACACAGATTTGAACGAAGTAACCTCACAACAGCGACAGGTTGCCAAAACAATAAACTTTGGGGTTATGTATGGGATGAGTGCTTTCAGACTCTCAAATGAGTTGGCAATTCCCAGAAAAGAGGCCCAAACATTTATCGATAACTACTTTAACCGCTTTGGGGATGTTAAGGAGTTTATGCAACAGCTGCTGATTACGGCCAACGAGACAAAAAGTGTCTCAACTCTGTTGGGAAGAAAAAGGCACGTTGCTGAAATAGCAAGCCGTAACAGGATGGAACAAGCCCAAGCCGAGAGAATTGTCATCAACACGGCAATTCAGGGCACCGCTGCCGATATTATGAAGTTAGCGATGATTAAGGTTGCCAATGCGCTAAAAAAAGAGAACCTTAAGAGTAGGTTACTGCTTCAGGTTCACGACGAACTTATTTTTGAAGTTGAAAAAGAGGAGTTGGGGAGTCTTAAAAAGATTGTTGTTTATGAGATGGAAAACTCTTATAAACTCTCAATTCCCCTTAGAGTGAGTGTTGAAGTTGGCCCTAGTTGGGGGAATATGGAGTGACTGTTATCGGATTAACCGGTCGCTGCTGTGCCGGTAAAAGTTATGTCGGTTCACTTTTAGAGAAAGAGGGTATAGCTGTTATTGAAGTTGACCGCTTAGGACATAAGGCATTATCTTCGGCTAAGGAACAGATCGTCAAAGAATTTGGTGCTACTGTTCTAAACAGTGACGGGGAAATAGAGCGAAAAAAAGTTGGCGAAATTGTTTTTTCCGATTTAAACAAACTGAAAAAACTGGAAGCCATTATCCACCCTGCTATGGTTTTAGAGTGTGAAAATTTAATCAAAGAGTACAAAGAGGGCAAAACAAAAGCTGTTGTCATTAATGCTGCCCTGTTACAAAAGATGGGTTTAGACAAATTATGT
The DNA here is from genome assembly GCA_041678405.1 of Sphaerochaetaceae bacterium. Classification (GTDB taxonomy): domain Bacteria; phylum Spirochaetota; class Spirochaetia; order Sphaerochaetales; family Sphaerochaetaceae; genus JBAYOE01. The sequence goes on from JBAYOE010000033.1 coordinate 10,944, forward strand.
GATACAGTTATTTATGCCTATGCTCCGAGTTGCATCCGCTTTAAAAGGGCGGTTAAAAGAGACAAGGCTACTGTAAGTTCTTTTAGGAGAATCGAAAAAGCCCAAAAAGGGATTCGATTTAGAGACTTGAAAGGGCACAGAGAGACCTATATAGTTCATATCTGGCTCTCTGAAGCATTTATTTATCGACAAGTGCATAAGGTCTGCGCTACTATAATGTCATAGCCTGACTTTTCCAGTAGAAGTGTTGAAAAATAATATATAAAAGCCTGACCTAAAAGGAGTTAGGCCTCTTAAATTTATACATATTATTGTGTTGTGTAACTGATTATTTTTTAGTTGCGGCCATCAAAGAACGGATTTCACCTATAGTTAATGATTCTCTGGAAAAATCAATACCCAAGTTCTTTCCAATATCTTGTAACACTTCATCATAGTGATCAAAAATATAAAGATTATCTGCAATCTTTGTGCCGGAGGCAGATTTTAAAGTGCGTTGTATTTCTGCAGCTGAGTGTTTCCAGCCCATGCGATGTTCCAATATTCTCATTAATAA
>JBAYOE010000034.1:0-11154 GCA_041678405.1 Sphaerochaetaceae bacterium
CCTATTTGATCTAGGGTTACCACATTTTCCTCTTTGATCCCTCTTCTCCGCTTTTGCATTTTATGCATAAAACAGCATAAGGAATGGCTCTAAGCCGCTCCTCGGGAATTGGGGCACCACACTGTAGGCAGACCCCATAGCGCCCATTGCGGAGTCTCGTTAGGGCAGCTTCAACACTCTTAAGCCGATTCGCCGCGTGTTGATTAAGGGCTTCCATCTTTTTACTGGCAATATCGTCAGCGGCAATATCCCCTAAATCTTTAGCTCCCATAGAGTTTATCATGGCTCTAAAATCTTCATCTTCGGCAGCGATACTCTCTAAAATATCGTTGCGTAACTGCAATAATTGCTGTTCCATTTCAGCATAGAAATCTTCACTCATACCTGACACCTCGGTAAACAGATATAAAACAGTATCCATAAAGATGGATGCGATTTTACGATACGTCAAGTAAAATCGTCAATTAACCGTTAAAAAGAAAGATATCGATGACTTCCATCAATTCAGTATACTCAGTACAGTGGCTCAGATAGCCGTTTTCTTCAATTATATTTTTTGGAGACCTAAAAAGGGCTCCCTTGTCTGCCTGTTTAATCATACTTAAATCGTTGTAAGAATCTCCGGCTGCAAAAACCGTAAAGCCGATGCTCTGTAAGGCTTTAACAGCTTCAAATTTCCCATCATTTTGACGCAATTTATAAGAAACAATCATCCCATCCTGATCTGTTATTAGGTGGTTGCAAAAAAGAGTCGGCCAACGAAGTTTTTCCATCAGGGGTGTGGCAAACTCATTAAAAGTGTCGCTGAGGATTATTACTTGGGTCTTTGTTCTCAAAATATTGAGGAAATTTAGTGCCCCATCCAATGGTTCCATAGAACTTATAACCTGTTGAATCTCTTTAAGCTTAAGATTTTTTTCTCTGAGAATTTTGAGTCTTCCCCGCATTAAAACATCGTAATCGGGGACATCTCTGGTTGTAAGTTTCAGTTCTTCAATGCCTGTTTTTTCAGCAAAGCTAATCCAAATCTCGGGAACCAATACCCCTTCCAAATCTAAACAAACAATTTTTTGCATACGAGTCCTCTTAAATTGGACTTACTTTAGCACATTTTGGATAAAAGAGAGAAGTAAAGTTAGAACAGATTCCTACTTAGTGTGGGTATAAGCAGACAGACAAGCTCGCTGAACTCAACGGTGACACCTAAGATATCTCCGGTAATTCCTCCGATTTTTTTATAGGCTATAAAAGCGATGAGAGCCGTAATTAACAAACTTCCGCCAATCAGAAGAAGCAAATCACCTAATGTTGCTAATTTAAAACATAAAACAACAGCAAAAAGCATTGCCGTAGGTACTGTAAGGTGTCTGATTTTTGCACCTGTAACTAAAGTCGCTGCCGTTGTCTCTTCCTCTTTGGCATATTTATTGAAAACCGATTGAAAAACAGCCATTAAGCGGGAAACCATCGCTGCCACGATTATAAATTTAGCCCTGTCAAACTCAAACAATGATCCCGCTGCTATAACTTTTGAGATTATAAGAAGAGTTACGCTGATTGCGCCGAAAGACCCGATTGTGGAGTCTTTCATAATTTCAAGGACACGGTCTTTGGTAAATCCACCCCCAAAACCATCGGCAGTGTCACAAACTCCATCCAGGTGAAACCCACGGCTTAAAAAAGCGAGAGTAATAACTGCAAAAAGTCCGCCCAACAAAGGGGAGCCAAATTTATTGAAAAAAAGAGCGATAAAATAGCTGACGGAACCTAAAAGCAACCCAACTGAGACAAACCAATACAAAGTGCTACAGATGCTTTCACTCTCTTTACCCCATACGGGAATGATTGTGATTGAACGGAAAGCGCTGGCTAATCCAATCCCCTTTTTTCTCATTACGACCTCTTAATTTCTATCGGAATACCGCCTACCATATAAGTAACACTATCGGCCAATTTTGCCAACTTTTGATTTAGAAAACCGTTTTGGTCTCTAAAGAATCTACTCTCATAATCGGAGGGAACTATCCCTTGACCCACCTCGTTTGAGACAATAACTATGTGGCATCGGGGATTTTCTAAATACTGTAGAAATTCCTCAACCTCTGAGTAGCTCTCTTTCACTCCATAATTATAAAGGAGATTCCCCAACCAAACAGTGGTGCAATCAATTAAAACAGCACCACATTTTTGTTCATTTTCTCTTAAGGCTACTGCTAAATTTATTGGTTCTTCAATTGTCTTTTTAAAGCGATTTTTTCTCTGCTGTTGATGAAGAGCAATCCGTTTGCTCATCTCTTCATCAAAAGCGACTGCAGTGGCTAAATAGAAGGAGTCTGGACTTTTAGTGAGAGTCAATTGTTCGGCAAAACTGCTTTTGCCACTTCTGGCTCCCCCAATAACGAGGCTGACCGATTTTATTCCTACGTTCTCCATTTTGAATACCCTTTGGATTTTAAAAGAGCAACGCTGTCGGTAACATTTGATTCTTCAAAACTCTCTAAGTTTAGATAGAGATTCATTGCCTGTTTAATTATTGACCACCCTATAGCGGCTCCGCTTCCTTCCCCAAGACACATTGAGAGATTTAGGAGGGCTTGGGCGTTTAGCTGTCTTAAAAGGAGGCTGTGACCATCCTCGTTAGATTCGTGACAAAAAATCATATAAGAGCGAGTGTTAGGTTCAATAAGAGTCGCCAGCAAAGCGGCTGTTGAGGCTATAAAACCATCAACTAAAATAACCATCTTGTTTTTTGCCGCTTCAAGCATCGAACCGACTATTGCACCAATCTCAAAGCCTCCGAATGCACAAAGTGCTTTTAAAGGGTCTTTGGGTTTGTTATGAAATATTAAAGCTTTTTCAATAATTTCAATCTTCTTAGCTAACATCTCATCTGTCAGACCGGATCCTCTGCCGGTACACAATTTAGGTGAAATTGACGTTACGCTGGCCATTAAAGCTGAACTGCTGGCTGTATTACCTATACCCATCTCGCCAAAAGCGACAACTTTTCTATTCTCTTTTAGTGCCGCTAAAACCCTTTGGGAACCGACTTCTAAAGCTCTCTGCAATTCAGTTTCACTCATTGCTTTCTCTTTTAGAAAATTCTTTGTCCCTTTAGCTATCTTGCAATTGATTATTGGCAGATCTTCGTCAAAGTCGTAGTTGACACCCACATCTACGATTTCTAAATCGATAGAATTGAGTCTGCAAAGATGATTTATAGTACCTCGTCCATATGCAAAATTCAGACACTGTTGATAAGTAATTTCTTGAGGGCTGGAAGTAACTTTTTCGTTGACAATCCCATGGTCACCACCAAAGAGAATCATTTTAGCCCTGCCGAGCTCAGGATAGAGTTCTTCCACCATCATGATAATATCGACAACTACATATTCTAATTTACCCAATGAGAGCTGAGGTTTTACTTTGTTATCCCAGATTTCCCACGCCTTTGAGGCTAAAATTTTTTTATCCACAGTAATACTACCGATTCGGGAAAAGCTTAGGATAGGAGGTCTTAAAGCCCCTCTGTACCCATAAGTTGGGAATGGCTATCCAGTTGTTATCGAGTGTCGGAATAACCTCTTTTTGAGTGAACGCTTCAATCAAGTAACTGCGGATAGTTTTATCTGATGTACCAATAATCCTATCTTCAATTTCATTTTTGCTTAAACCTATTGCTAAGAAAGGACTCTCCTTTTGGTCAACTTTGAATGAAGCAATTGCTACATTATAAACTTTATCGCTCTTAAATGCTTCCGCTGTTCCTACTGTTTTTAAGGTTACTTTTTGTCCGGCAGCTTTGGTGATATCAACAACATAGTTAACGCCGGAGAGACTATCAAAGTTAACACAATTGGATGATTTGAGTTCACCATTAAAATTTAACAAATCATCATCCAAGCTTTTCATTTGGTTGAACCATTTACCGTAGGAGTTCTCTAAATAGGCTTTTATCTCTTTACCGCTTAATTTTAGGGTGTAAATGTAACTGTCTTTGGGATAGAAATCAAAGAGATCCTTTGTTGATATTTCTCCTTTTTCCAAAGTAGTGTCAAAAGAGGGAATTGCTGCAATCGAAAGTTCCCCCAAAGAGTTTTCCAATTGGATTGAGTGGATTAAATCGACACTTTTAGAGTCTCCAAACAGGGCATCCCTTGTCGAAATGCTCTCACTGATTAGTCCGATAGGCATCAAAGACCATTTTCTAAGTGCTTCTTGAATTTCAGAGCTGGTCTCTGTAACTTCTATTTGCTTAGTCTCTATGTTGTTCAGTAGATATTTATTTAAGTCTTTATCGTAGTTAAAAGAGAGGTTTGCCAAAGTTTGTTTATTTGCATTTGTGTTGATAAAAACCACATCAAATATTTGAGCTTCGGCAGCTAAAGAGTTTGCCAATGATTCTGTCTCAGGAGTGTTGTTAACTAAGGCTATAACTAAATCGGCTTCAAGGTCTTCTATTTGCTGGACAATAGCCGCTCCCTTCTCTCTGATGTCTTCTGCCAAAAATTTATTGAGTGTAAATCCTACAACAACAATTTTAAGCGGCCCTTTTTCCAGTATAACATAAGGCAGTAGTTCCTCGTTTAGTGCTAAGAGGTTGGCAGCTAAAAAAGGAGTTTCAACTTTCAAAGAAATTGCTTCATAGAGCTGGCTCTTTGTTGAGAGAGAGGTCGGTGATACAGATGAGCCGTCAAAATCTTTGCTGTTGATATAACTGGTAAGAAGGTCTACTGAATTTTGGTTAAATGAGTTTAAGTAGGCCATAAGCAGTTCATCGGAAAACACATCTCCATTAAAAAGAACCATTTTTTGTCCATTTGCGAACTCTTGAGTCTCAAGTGAATCAAATATATTTTCAGATACAACAATAGAAAGGGTAAAATCTCCTTTAATAGATTCTACAACTTTTATAGGTTCCGCTTTGAGAGGTTCTATCTTTTCAAATACATCCACAGTTGCACAACTGGTAAAAATAACAATAACAACCAATGCCAAAAAGAGCCCTTTTTTAACCATTTTAATTTTAATCTCTCCCTTTATAATTACACACTGAGTTTAACCATTGAAAAAACTCTGTACAAGTAGCTACCAGATGTGAGATTGTGTGATACAATCCCTTATGCCAAATTCCACAAATTACCTTTTCGCCCTAATTATTGGAAGTGCAATCAGCGTTATGGTTGTTTATAACACACTGCTGGGGCAACAAAGCTCAATGGCTCTCTCTTTTATTATAAACCACTTAATAGGGATAATAGTTATAACTTTTATCTTAATAATCCTAAGAATTAAGAACGGGAAGCCTAAAAGAGAAAAAGCACCTTGGTATCTCTATTTTGGAGGCGCTTTTGGGTTCTTAATTCTCAATGCAAATTATATCACTATAACAAATATCGGAACCTCTATGTCAATGGCTACTGCTGTTTTTGGTCAGTCGGTTGCTTCCCTGCTGTTTGATTTAACCGGCTTCATGGGGACGAAAAAGTATAAGTTTGAGAAAAAAAAGGGAGTTTTATTATTTGTTGCCCTGTTAGGGATAGTTATTATGGGAATTGATGGAGATGCCTTTACATTTGGTTATCTTCTAATTGGGATTGGAACCGGCGTTATCACCATGATTCAGATGGTTTATAACAGTCGTTTTGCCAATTATAAAGGGAATCTATTCAGTGCCCGCAACAACGTTATAAGCGGTCTTTTAATAGCCCTTTTAGTGTACAGTTTTAATCCGGGCCCTATTTTCAACTCCCTCTCCCTTTTGAAAAACATACCGGTTTTAGTTATCTTCACAGGCGGCTTTTTAGCAATGGGAGTTGTTGTCGGTTCCAATTACTTAATTCCTAGAATCCCTACCCTTTATGCGGGCTTACTAATCAGCGCCAGCCAAATTATTTCATCGGTATTTTTGGATCTGATTATGTTTGACTACTTCAGTATCTCTCTTCTCGTAGGTTCACTGATTGTTTTATTTGGGACTGCTGCCAGCATAATAACAGATAAAGGTAGGGTTGCCGTTAACTAATTCTCTTTGGGATTAACAGTCGCTTTCTCGTTTTTTAGCCGCTCTCTTTCACTGCGCCTTCTTAGACGTTCATTTTTGCGTCTTTTTTCCTCTTCAATGACTTTACGATAGGATCGACCACTGCCTATCATTACCGCAAAGGGTTTTAAACCCTCAATATTTGCACAGACTATCTGAATAATACTGGTAATGGGAACTGCTAAAAACATTCCGGCAACTCCCCAAATAAAGCCCCAAACAGAGAGTGAGACTAAAATTACAAAGGGGCTTAAGTTCAACTGAACTCCCTGGATACGGGGATCAAGAATATTCCCTAACACCATCTGAATTGAAATCATCAAAATTGCCACATAAAACACCGGAGCCCAATTTGGGAAGAACTGCAGCAGAGCCATGACTATTGTCAAAGCAGTGATGACTATTGAACCGATGCTGGGGATGAAGTTCATAATAAATGCCCCTACTCCCCACATAACGGCAAACTCCAAACCAGTGGCTAAGCTTGCTAAATAGAAAAGAATTCCGGTAGCCGCACTAATCATTGCCTTCAATAAAAGGTATCTTGAGACCTGTCTGTTTATCCTCTCAAAGAGAACCGCTACCCGCATCCCTTTTCCTCTTGGTCCCACAATTTTTAGCTTTGGTATCAACGATTGCCTTTCTAAAAGTAAAAATAGGACAAAGATATAAATCAGGGAGGCTTTCGAAATTAAGTTTATCGCTTTCCCACTGACAGAAGAGAGACTGCTTAAAATCAATCCCTGCCAATCAAAATTCAGAAAAGTTAGGAAACTGGTTCCGTCTTCAAGCCCCAGTTTCTCAGCTAACCACGCATCAATGACAATGAAGCGCCTGATATACATAGGTAGTTTCTGCAACAATCTGTCTATCGTAAAAAAAGAAAACCAGCCGGCAAAAAGAAAGATAATCAGAAGCAGAACCATAGCAATTACCACTCCCAACCACCGTGGAACCTTCAACTTTTCAAGTTTGTTTAAGAATGGATTTAGAAGAAGGAATAAAAAAAGAGAGACACCCAAGGGGAGCGTAACACTTTGAGCGATCTTGAGAGTTGCTGCAACCAAAATAATACAAATAATAATTAGAGCAGTTTTTCCTACATCTTTTGGGCGTTTAACGTCATCAACCATGTTTCCACTATATGTCAGCTTGGAAAATACTGCAATATCTGTTATTAAAATGAGATATGGATACCCAAAAAAATCTTGATCGTATTAACATTATTTTGGTAAATCCCCAAGAGGCTGCCAATATAGGTTCTGTTTGCCGTGCAATGAAGACGATGGGAATCTCTAAATTGACGATTGTAAGTGACAAAATCTACGAAGAGAAACGGGTAGCGACACTTGCTGTTCACGCTTACGATATATATGAAAACAGTAAAAAAGTTGGGAATCTGAAAGAGGCAATCAAAGAGTCTGTTTTGGTTATAGCCACTTCAAGAAGAAGGGGGAAATTCAGAAAATACTTTTCGATTGTCCCTCAACAATTAGCCGAAATCATAAATAAAACCGGAAGTGGAATTGTTTCTATAGTCTTTGGCTCTGAAAGTAGTGGTTTAACAGCAGAAGAGTTGCAACTGTGTCATACTGTTTTACGGATTCCCACAAGTGACATTTTTCCAAGTCTCAATTTAGCTCAGGCTGTTCAGATAGTCACTTATACCCTATTTAGCTCATTAACCCCAATTGTCGGTTTTGAGCCTGTTACTGAAAAGCGGTTGGAAAAACTAAGCAGCAATATAGGTATCTCTTTAAAGAATATCTCTTTTTACCGAGATGACGAACAAAACCAAGTTGAACGGTTTTTCCATGACATCTTCGCCCGTTCCGCACTCAGTGAAAAAGAGGCCCAACAAATTGAAAAAATATTTTTAAAGATAGAAAAATTAAAAATTCATAGGAGGGTATTATGAAAGAGCCCTTTTTAAAGCCTCTGCCAAGAGTAATCGCCCATCGTGGCGACAGTAAATTTTATCCTGAAAATACAATTGAAGCGTTCTTAAGTGCAGTTGAAATGGGTGTTGATGTTATTGAAACGGATGTTCATCTAACTAAAGATCATAAAATAGTTGTTTCTCACGATGCTTCTCTACAACGAAATACTAACGGAATTGGTGAAATCGAAGAGCGTACCCTTAAAGAGCTTAAAAAACTTGATGCCGGGTATAATTTTAGCAACGATGGGGGGAAAAGTTATCCTTTCAGGTCTAAAGGAGTTACTTTGCCAACCTTAGAAGAAGTCCTTGAGGCGTGTCCTTATCAACGGTTTAATATAGACCTAAAAAGCAAGAACGGTGCAATAGTTGATGTATTTGAGAAAGCTATAAGAGAAAACAGAGCCGTTGAGAGAGTTCTTTGTGCCAGTTTTCACCTCAGTCATCTAAAACAGATGCGAAAGCTTAACCCTCAAATATTAACCAGTGTTACCACAGCTGAAGTTCTGCCCCTCTTACTAAAACAGAAGCTGGATATTTTACCAAAGAGCTTAAATATTGGACGAACTTTAGTTTTTCAGGTTCCGATTAGGCAATGGGCCATTACTGTCGTTAATAAAAAATTTGTCCAAGAGTTTCATAAACGAAATGCGGTAATTCAGGTCTGGACAGTAAACGATGAACCGACCATGCGCGAACTATTTCAATTAGGGGTAGATTCAATTATGACCGATGACCCAAGAACTCTTATAAAAGTTGCCAAAGAGCTCAATCTACTCTGATTGAGTCGGGATTTAAATTTTGAGCTTCACTGCCTTTAAAGTACTTCCAAGTACCCACTTTCAATTCAGCCGTCGAATCTTCATCACACACAATCATTACTTTTTGATGCATCTGAAGGGCACTGCAAGTCCAAATGTGGCTAACAGGCCCTTCAACCGCAGCTGCCAGTGCTTTGGCCTTTGGGTAGCCGCTTATTAGGAGCATCACCTCTTCACTGTTCATTATGGTTCTGATACCGACTGTAATGGCTCTTTCGGGAACTTTAGAGATATCGCCATTAAAAAAACGGGCATTTGAAGACCTGCTGTCAAATGTTAATGGTTTTACCCGGGTAACCGAGTCTAATGAGGAGTAAGGCTCATTAAATGCGATATGACCGTCTACCCCCAATCCACCTACAAAAAGATTTATTTTTCCGTAAGAGGCTATTTTTTTCTCATACTCAACACACTCTTTTTCCAAATCTTTGCAGTTGCCATCCGGTATATTAATCTGCTCTTTTGGGATATCGATATGGTTAAACAGATTCTCATACATGAAATAGGTATAACTCATGGGATGTTCCGCAGAAAGTCCGATGTATTCATCCATATTGAATGTAACCACATTTTTAAAAGAGACTAACTTTTCTTTATACATTTGAATAAGATATTTGTAGGCCCCCAGAGGCGATGAACCTGTGGGAAGTCCCAATACAAAAGGGTTGTCACTACTGGGATTGTAATCCTTAATCTTTTTAACAATGTAGCGGGCTGCCCATCTGGATAAAAGATCGTAATTGTCTTGAATAATAAGTCGCATTTTTAACCCCCTTGTAAAAATACATAAAAATTAAATCACATTCTTTACGGTATCACAACAAAAAATAGATTTTAGTCAGAGGATTACGCCTCCTCCCAAAACTGTTTCGTCTCTATAGAAAACAACTGACTGCCCAGGGGTTACAGCTTTCTGCGCTTCCGCAAATCTTAATTCTACCTGATCTTTGTTTTTAATATAAAGCAGGGCTGCTTTTGCTTTAGAAGTTGATCTAATTTTTGCTTCTACCTCAATTTTTTCTTGGTTTGGGAATTCGCCAATCCAGTTTATGTTGTCTGCTTTTACAACAGAATTGAAAGTCTGCTCCTCATAGCCTACCACTACCCTATTATTTTGAGAATCTAAGGCTAAAACATATAAAGGACGATCCGAGGAGATTCCAAGCCCTCTTCTTTGTCCTATGGTATAATTCCAATAGCCGTTATGAGAACCGACAACTTTTCCGGTTGTATCTATTATTTGTCCTTTCTGTGGTTTAACATCTAAAAGGTCACTATAATCACCGCTATAAAAATCTTGGCTCTCCTCTTTCGACTCACTGAAAAAGTTATTTTCGATTGCAATTCTTCGAGTCTCCTCTTTTCTCATTTTACCGAGGGGAAAAATAACAGTCCGCAATTGTTCTTGAGTCAGTCGATACAAAAAGTAAGTTTGATCTTTACGTTGATCCACTCCTTTTTTTAAGAGGTAACGCCCATTTACCTCTTCTACTTGAGCATAGTGTCCCGTGGCAAATTTATCAAAAAAGATCCCTTTTTCTTTTGCTATTTTAGGAAGGGCACCGAATTTTATTAAACTGTTACACCAGATACACGGATTTGGAGTCCTTCCTGCCAAGTATTCACTTTTAAAATCATTTAAAACTATTTTTTCGTACTCTTTGGCACAATCTAAAACGTAATACTCAATATCTAAAAGTTCACTGATTCTTTTAGCTTCAGCGATATCCTCTTGCTCATTTGGACCAAAACAGGCATTTTTCTTAAGCTCACCACTGAAAGGATTTCCCTCTTTCCAGATAGACATAGTGACACCGACAACTTCATAGCCTGCTTTTTTTAGTAACAAGGCCGCAACGGAAGAGTCAATCCCACCGCTTAAACCTACCAAGACTCGCATCTTGATCCTCCATCTATAAAAATAAAACCGCCCCGACAAACGCGGAGGCGGTACAAACGAGAGTGACGGGACTCGAACCCGCGATCTACGGCGTGACAGGCCGTCGCGATAACCAACTTCGCTACACCCTCACTATTAGCATAGAGAACTTACAATACCACTTAACTTTTGTCAAGAGAGGTATTGCCATCTTGTACGCAAAGAGTAAACTTAAAAATATGTCTTTTTTTAGTGACATAAAGAAACTTTTAAGAGGGTTTAAACGTTACTGAGCTTAACTTCTGCTAAAAAGATAAGAGGAGGCAATATGATTGATGAAACAAAAACCACATCATCGGCTGATTATGCTGATTTATTAAAAATTCTAAAAGAGCGGTTCCTAAAAAATATGGAGCGCCATAAAGGTTTTAGTTGGGAGACCATAGAGGCTAAGCTAAAAACTAAACCCGAG
>JBAYOE010000035.1:0-11095 GCA_041678405.1 Sphaerochaetaceae bacterium
AACGTGATTTGTTATGGTTTCAGCCATAGCAACTCCCATTGGGTAGAGTGAACCGGCTGTTCCGGCTGTTCCAATGGAGAACCTTCTAAGTTTTGGGGCAGCATCTGATTTAGCATCGGCTGCTCCTTGAGCAAACAAACCTACAGTGACGATGGCTAAAATTAGTGTAATTATAACTAACTTTTTCATCTTACTCCTCCTTGAGAGTTAATCTTTTCTATATTTGCCCCAATTGAACTCATCAGTTCATAAAAATTGGGAAAAGAAACACCTGCATATTCGGCATTGGAGACTATCGTGGTACCCTCTGCGTTTAATCCGGCGATTGAAGAGGCCATTACGATTCTATGGTCGTGGCGTCCGTCAATTTCAGTCCCTTTAAGACGGGAATGGTAGATTGTTAAAGAGTTTTCGGTCTCTTCGAACTTAGCTCCCATTTTTGTCAATTCTTCTTTTATTGATTTAGTGCGGTCGGTCTCTTTAAGTCTGCTGGCTGCAATATTGTATAAAACAGTCTTGCCTTTGGCGTGACAGCCCAAAACAGCTAAGATAGGAACAGCGTCCGGAGTACCGGAACAATCAATTTCAATTCCTTGCAATTCATCTGTCCCTTCAACCGTGATTCCGCCACGTCCCTCATCAACCACATCAACTTTGGCGCCCATGTCTTTGAGGATTTGGACAAAAGCCTTTTCTCCTGCAAAATCATTGGTATCAAGACCGTTGAAAGTTACTTTTGAACCGGGAGTAATAGCCGTTGCTATCAGAGGATAGCCGCTGGTTCCCCAATCACCGGGCAGGGTGTAGGTGAAAGATTTAAACGACTGACCTCCTTTTACAAAGAACTCATCATAGTTGCGGTTTTCTATTTTGATACCGGCTAATTTTAACATACCGATAGTCATATCGACATAGGGGCGTTCCAACAGGTTTGACTCATGAATTAAAGTGTCCCCTTCAGCCAACGGACATGCCGTTAAGAAAGGCGTCATCCACTGAGAGTTTACACCCGGTAATGAAAACTCACCGCCTTTGATAGGTCCTTTTACCACTAAAGGTGCATTTCCATTATTTCTTGTGGAAAAAGCCTGGCCGCCGATTTTGTTGATGGCATCTATCATAGGTTGAGCACTGCGATAACGTATTTGGTAATCGCCCGAAATTACCGAGTAGCCGTTTACCAACGAAGCCACAGCTAAGATAAAATAGTATCCCGTACCTGAGTTTTCAGCATCCAAAATACCGTTGGGCACACTTAGATTTCCCCCTGTTCCCTGAATGATCCACTTCTTGTCGTTGCTTGTGTCAACCTTGGCACCAAGCATCTCAACCATTTTAACAATTGAATAACTGTCAATGTTTGTAAGAGGATTTATAAGTGTAGTCTCTTTATCGGCAAGTGACCCAAAAACAATACCTCTGGCAGTACCCGATTTGTTTCCCGGTATGGTTGCGCTTCCCTTTAAAATAGAACGTGATAATTTAAACTCCAAAGCAAAACTCCTTCTAAAAAATTAAATGATAAACGTTTACAATTAATTATTAATTGAGATTGTTAATTTGTCAATCTTAATATTAATAATATATAATTACTTATATAATAGAGAAATAAAAATTTAAATAAAAATTTATCTACTGAAAACGTTACACTATAGATTGTTTTCTATTATTAATTCTTTTATCATTGCACTAATTTTTATCCTCACTTATACTGAAATTTATGGATAATGATAATCAAATCTCAATTGAGACAGTTTACTCGCTGAAAGATATTGCTCAGCTCTCGGGTGTGTCCGTCGCTACCCTGTCAAGGTATTTCAACGGCCAAAAAGTGAGAAGAAGTACCGAAGAGAAAATAAAAGAGATCGTCGATAAGACCGGATACACTCCCTCAATTGCCGCAAGGTTTATGAGGGGAAGATCAACCGGGGTTATCGGTTTAATTGTTCCTGATATCTCCCATCCGTTTTTTTCGATGATAGCCGAAGGGGTGATGAATGAAGCCCGTGATAACGGAAGATTGGTTTTATGTGGTTCCAGCAGTGGTTCCAGAGAAGTTGAGAAAAGGGTAATAAGGCAATTTTCCCAATCTATATTAGACGGTTTAATCTATATTCCAGTTGGTGAAGCCGAAGATATTCCCGCAATTGAGACTTTCAGGAATTTACCGCTGGTGGTGGCTGTCAGACTAAATATCTTTAAGAATGTGCCGCACGTATACCATGACGGAGAGAAGGGAGGTTATTTAGCGACAAAGTATCTTATCCAATTGGGGAGAACCCGAATCGGGTTTGTTGCCAGTTTCTGGTCGCCCCCCTGCACTAATGAGGAGTTGTTGGAATATACCAACGCTCATTTAGCCGGAACATTTTCTTCAATTCACCGCTTTAAAGGATATTTAAAAGCCCTCGAAGAGGCAGGAATTCCTTATGACCCCAAATTGGTTGCGGTTACTACCTATTCACATCAAGCGGGAGTTGATGCTGCAACGGCTCTTATCGGGAGATTTACAAACTGTAACGGAATCATTGCAATGACTCAGATAGTTGCCAACGGATGTGTCAGCCGCTTTAAAAGTCAGGGATACAAAGTACCTGAAGACCTTTCGGTGATAATTTTTGACAGCAACAAACAAAAAGCCGATTACGCTTATACCAACGTAGAACTCTCTTTGGTGGAGATGGGCCAAATCGCAGTGAGAACCTTAGATAATTTAATCAAAGGGAAAAAGGCCAACGATATCTGTATTGATGTAACGCTGCAAGTCAGAGAAACAACCTCTTTTTTACACCCAAGAGAGAACGATGAGACAATCTGAAATAAAAAAGCCGGCAATCGCCGGCTTTAAATAAATCTCTCTGATGTTTAGAAACCCATCATAGAGAGTGGGGGAAGAACCTCTTCGCCTCCGAAAGAGCGGACAACATGGAAAAAGTCATATTTTCCTGTTCTCTCTTCGGGTGCTTTGCCTTTTAATAGGAATGCCGAGTGTTTGAGAATTGGTTGGTGATCAGGTCGGTAGTAGTATTTACCCAATACTGTATCAAACTCTTCAGATGCAATTACTGCGGCAACTTTTTCAGGATTGAATGTACCGGCTCTCTCTACTGCTTCAAAGATTATCTGAGAAGCTACATACGTTCCGCTGCCCATGTTATCGGGAACTTCGTTCCACCGTTTCTGATAGGCATCGGTATAAGATTTTACGCTGGCGACAATTTCTTCGTCTTCAAAGCCTTCCATATCCCAATAGAACCAAGCCAATGTGTAGTGGTTTTTCAAAGCCCCTTCTGGAATCCCCTGATAAACAATATTGGCTGCCCAGGCTGCCATGATGTCCATCTGGTTGTGAAGGCCCAAATCATAAGCCTGCTTGATGTTGGCAATGGCATCTCCGCCAAACATAGTGGTAACAAAGATATCGGCTTTCAGTCTCATAGCTTCAGTGATAATAGGAGAGTAGTCGACTGTTCCGGAAGGTAGAATTGCTGTTCCGACAATTTTACCGCCGTACTTTGCAAGAGCTGCCTCAAGTCCCTGACGCATTGTCTCTCCCCAAGAGTCTGATCTCTCCAAGAAGAATATAGATTTGGCTCCAATTTCTTGTACAGCGGACATCCCGATTATATAACCGATTGTCCAAGGTGTATAAGTCGGTGAGAATGTACAATCGGCATACTCTTCGCTTTGGAAAATTCCGATTGCGGGTACATAACTGGGAATGTAGATAATCGGATCAATCTTACTCTGCTCGTTTAAGGCAGAACTCATCGGATTCCAGATTCCGCCAGTCAGGGCATTGATTCCGGCATCTTTAAGTTCGCGGTAGCGTCTTACGCCCACATCGAGTTTAGCTTCATCGTCTTTCACCATTGTCTCAATTGGTACCTTACCCCAAGGCATATTAAGACCGCCGGTAGCATTTTTTTCTTCAACAGCCAGTAAAAACGATTTTCGCTGAGTCTCTGAAATAGCTGCAAAGTTTCCACTCATTGATGAGAGAAACCCGTATTTAAAAACAGTAGGTTCATCAGTGGCTTTTTGTCCTTGGGCAAAAAGTGCAGTAGGAATCATACTTATGATGAGTATGAAACACAGTACAACAAGTTTTGTTTTTTTCATATTTACTCCTCTAACTTTTTATGCACGCCCCCTACGGGGGTTTCAGACTAAATAAATGCCTCCGTATTTTATGAAATAAAACGCATCTAATTTTGAGAGACTTTATCTTGGCTCCTAATACCCTCTTTATAGGGGATAGCCGGTGAGAAGACGTTATACATAACAAACTTTTCAGTTACATTTCTCACAGCGTGGGTGGTGTTGGGAGGAACCATGACTACACAGCCTGCTTCTGCCGGGAACTCGCCCTGTCCTTCTATGTACATTGTAGCTTTTCCTGAGACAACATAAATTAAATCGGGTTGGTTTACATGTCTGTGGTCAGGTAAAGAAATCCCTTCTTGCAGTTCGATCAACATAACAGTCATTGGGGTTCCGTCTTTTTCATTGGTGTAGATCCATTTAATCCTGCTCCCCTCATCCATAAAGTGTCCTTCCCATGGGACATCAGCAATTCTTTTCATTACTTGGTGTGACATTCTTTATTCTCCTTTTAAGTAATTTTGCATGTATGATTATCGGCTCATTGTAACACAAATTTGGAAAACGTCAAAACTCTTTGCTAACTTTTTTGAGAGCCTATATTGATATGACAAATTACCCCTTTTTTTTGAAAAAAGCTTTCAAATGTGAGGTTTAAATGTATTTTTATATCATCAGATGATTATATTTGAAGTTTTTTTTAATTTTTATAAAAAAACTGTAATATTCATAAATAATTATTTATATATCAGTGAGTTAAAATCCAGAGAAAGTCTCAATAAATATCTTTCTAAATAAAAATTTAGTTTTTAGAGATTAAATTTTATTAAAGATAACTCTTTTAAACACAAAAAGATAGAAAAGATTCTCTTTTCTTAAATTAAGATATTTAGTAGTACTACCGTTTGCTTTGAGTCTATGAAAATTACACCAAACGGCTGGACAAGATACTCAACTTCTGTATGATATAACAACTAAAAATTACGAATGTAGTTTTATTTTTAGTTGACCAAGTTAGAGGGTGTGATACAATTCATTGAACATATTAGTCTGATTGCATATATTTGTACAAGCAAATTTCTGCAATTCAGATTACATGTAAAATTTAGGAGGTGACGATATGTCAGCAAAAAAAATTGCGAGACTGACTGTGCTCTTTTTTGTAGTACTTCTTCTTGCAAGTCCCTTGTGGGCACAGGGGCAAGCGCAAGCACAAAAGGAGAATCCTACAGAGTTTAAACTTGGGTTTATGACCTCTTTTAGTGGAACATTTGCCGCAGTTGCCGAAACTCAGAGAATGGGGGTCAATCTGGCAGTAAAAGAAGTTAACGATGCCGGTGGTCTTAATATGCCATGGGGCAAAGTTAAAGTAACAGTTCTGGAAAAAGATGACGAGGCAAAGTTGGATGTTGGGGCTCGTCGTTACAGAGAACTTAAAGATGCCGGAATGAACGCTATTGTCGGAACCGTTTGGAACCCAATGGCCGGTCTTATAAATACTGAATCATTGGAAGACCCGATTCCTTACATCGCTGCATGTGTACCTGCAATTGAAACCTTTGTTAAGGGTGAGACCGCTACAGGAACTTTCTCAGTTGCATTTACACCCTGGAGTATCGGATATTTGGCAGGTACCGTTGCCGTTAAAGAACTCGGAGCAAAAACAATTTATTGGGTTGAGCGCTCTGACAGTTGGGGTTCGGTAATGAGACAAGGTCTTGAAGCTGCTCTTAAAGAACACGGTGGTGAAATTATCGGTAAATTTGAATTCGTAACCGGAACAGTCGATTATTCTGCCGGAATTAACGAAGCTATGAGACTAAAACCGGACGTATTCTTAGCCAGTAACTTCAGTGCAGACGCCATTGCCCTGTTTAAACAGGCTTACGACATGGGCTTAACAAAAGTAACCATTCCTTTCAACGCATTTATCACAAACGTTGTCGGTATGGGAATCCCATCTGCAGCTAGAGCCGACCTTTACGGTCTCCACTATTTCTACTGGGATATGGAAAACTACGGTGATCCGGTTCTTGCTAAAAAAGCTAAAGACTATACTGATGCCCACATGAAAGCTTTTGGTGAAGCACCCGATTCTTACGGAACAATTGCTTATACAGCTACTCAGATGATTCTGCAGGCTGTTCAAGAAGCCGGAACTTTTGAGGTCAATGAAGTTTCTAAAGTTATTGCCAATAAAACTTTTGATACAGTAAAAGGACCTAGCTATTTCCGCGAAGACCACGAACTTGTTGGAGATTACCTGACATATTTAGTTAAAGGTAAACCCGATTCAGAAAGTAAAAACAAGTTTGATGTATTCTCAGTCAAAGGACACTTTGGCGGTGGACAAGCTCTACCTCCACTGAGTATGCTTGGCTACTAATTTGCTGAACTAACAATACAGACAGTCGCCCTCAAAACTTCGTTTTAGCGACTGTCTGTTAATGTATAATAAAAATAATTGAAGGCTGAAATGGAATATATTCTTAGAACAAATAACGTTTATAAACGTTTCGGGGCGTTTGCGGCAGTCAATGGGGTAAGCTTGGATGTCAAAGAAAATGAGATTATGGGAATTATCGGGCCTAACGGAGCCGGTAAGACAACATTTCTTGGCATTTTAACCGGAAATCACATACCTGAAGAGGGTACGGTAATGTTCTGGGATAAGGATATTACCAAACAGAGACCCGAGCAGCGCGTTAATACAGGTTTAATGCTCTCTTTCCAGTTGGTTCATGTATTCGATAACTTGACAGTGTATGAAAATTTGGCACTCTCCTATTACCGAAAGCGTGAGAACAAACAGCTTCCCCTAAACTTTTTCACCACTAATTTCTATAAAAACAAAGAGATAAAAGGGCATGTAGAAGAAGCCCTCAAAAACTTTGACCTGTCTAATTTAGAAGAGGTGGAGGTAAGTAACCTTTCACTCGGGTCAAAGAAAAAGTTGGAAATTGCAATGTCTTGGATAGCCGATCCTGTGGTTTTGTTGTTGGACGAACCGTTTGCCGGTATCGGTGATCAGGAAATCGATGAAATCCTGGTTGTTTTAAATAGATTAAAAGGAAAAAAGACGATAGTCATCGTTGAACATAAAATATCAAAACTCGATAAGCTGGTAGATCGCCTTGCCGTTATGCATGAAGGTAAAATAATTGCCTGCGGACCTTACGAAGAGACAATCAACAATGCTGAGGTAAGGCGTTCTTATTGGCGGATTGTTGAAGGTGACGAGTCAGATCGGGCTAAACTGCACCATGAAAGTGGCAGTGTTACAATCAAGAAAGGGGAAACACCACTGCTTGAGGTCAACGATGTCACTGTCGGATATGGTGATTTGCGGGTTGTCTTCGACTTATCGGTAAAAGTTCACGAAGGTGAAATAGTGGTTTTGGCCGGACGTAACGGTGCCGGTAAGACTACAATCTTTAGAACTATTGCCGGCTTCTTAGAGCCGATTGAGGGAAATATACTCTTTAGCGGGG
This sequence comes from Sphaerochaetaceae bacterium, assembly GCA_041678405.1. Classification (GTDB taxonomy): domain Bacteria; phylum Spirochaetota; class Spirochaetia; order Sphaerochaetales; family Sphaerochaetaceae; genus JBAYOE01. Next base: position 7,596 of record JBAYOE010000035.1, read on the forward strand.
ATAATATCACCAACGCAAAGGCATACGATATTGCCCGTAAGGGTCTTAAATATATTCAGCAAGATAAAAAAGTGTTTGGATCTTTAAGTGTTAAAGAGCACTTGCACCTGTCTTGCTATGCGACAAAGAGCCAAGACATTGAGGAGATATTGGACTTTTTCCCCAAATTAAGAGTTCTTATGGATCGCCAAGCCGAAAAACTCAGCGGTGGGGAAAAACAGATGCTATTAATGGCTATGGCTTTGATTGGGGAACCGAAAATCATTTTGATGGATGAACCTACCGAAGGTTTAGCCCCCTCAATCATTAAAGACCTAGGCGATATTTTCACTAAGCTGAGAGGAAGAACCACTCTTTTCATTGTTGAGCAAAACCTCCCACTGGTTGCAAGAATTGCAGACCGTGTCTACTCAATGAAAGAGGGGAAAATTGTCGCTGAGACTACAAAACGGGAAGAGATTGAAAAGCTCGAATTTGAGAGGTATCTATAATGACAAGCATTACTAACACAGTTCCTGCCTTTGGCAAATATGAACTGGCTCCCCACAGAAGGAACATGAGTATTTTATACCCGATTGTCTTTATCCTTCTGTTAACGATAAGTCGTTACATCTTTCCCAATAAGATGACGCTCTTTATTGAGGTGGGGATTTTTGCAATATATGTTATGGGCAATAACGTTTTAATGGGTTACCTTGGGTTAGTATCCTTTGGTCAACCGTTTTATCTTAGTGTGGGAGCCTATTCGGCAGCCCTCTATCTGGCCCATGTTGGTCACAGTGTCTATATTGCCATGGCGCTATCGATTGTTGCTGGAATAGGTCTGAGTTTGGTTTTTGGACCGATATTCATCCGATTGCGCAGCAGTTATTTCACCCTAATTAATGCTGCTCTGTGTGCAATGGGACTTTTCATGTTTGAAAAGCTGTTGATTGGTGTGACCAACGGTAACGACGGTCTTTGGTATCGGAAAAAAATGAATCCGACTCCGATTCTCAACTTAAAAAATACTTCTGATTTCTTTCTTTTTACTATGATAATCCTCTTTATTATTCTTCTGATTTATCGCCAGATTGACCGTTCGGCATTGGGAGCAATGTTCAGAGGAGTTCGGGTCAATGAGAAAAAAATGGAGTTTATCGGTTTTAATACCTTCAAAATTAGGTGGTTGGGGTTTGGTATAGCTTCGGTTCTATCTACATTTGCCGGAAGTCTCTATGCCATAAACTTAGCTTTTGTTAACCCAAGCTTGGGAGAAAACTCCAGAGCAATTGAGGTTGTTGTTGCAACATTGATTGGAGGAGTCGGTTCTCTTTACGGAGGGCTGTTTGGTGCTTTGGGGTTCTTGGGGATTAAAGATATAGTCAGTAACTTTGTCTCTAGGTGGGAGCTTATTGTCGGTATTATAACCCTTGTCGTATTGTTTAAATTCAGCGGCGGATTGTGGGGTGTTGTCAGCTCAATAACGGGACGGATTAATCGTAACAAGGCACTGACAAGAATTAAAGAGAAATCGAAAATGAAAAAGAAGGTGCAGTAATGGATAAGTGGATTACAGCAGTTATTTATGGGCTTGGACAGGGCGGTATCCTATTTCTGGTCAGTCTTGCCCTCTCTATCGGATACGGCCTTATGCGTGTTGTTAATATGGAATCAATGCTCTATTACACATTTGGGGCATACGTAAGTTATACAATAATGAAAGTCACCGGAAACTTCTTTTTTGGGGCTCTCTGTGCTTTTGGAATCGGGGCAATTTTAGGTTTCATTGTTGAAACACAACTTTTAAGACGTCTTTATCATAAAGAGATGATGTTTACGGTATCTGCTACCTACAGCGTCTTTTTGATTGGAATTGGCTTTGTACAGTTTATTTGGGGATTAAACCCAAAACCTGTAGCAATGCCAATTGATAAAATGGTCAGAATTATAGGGGTATCAATACCGGTTTATCGGGTAATAGTATTTATCGTAGCCGCTGTTGTTTATGTCCTTATTACATTGATGTTAAACAGAACAATTGCCGGAAAAGCAATTATGGCAGGTGTAGACAGCAGACCTCAGGTAGAGGCTCTCGGAATCAACGTAAACAAAATATTTACCGTGACTTTTGTTATAGCCAGCGGTATTGCCGGTCTTGGTGGAGCTCTAAATGCCCCAATGATGATGGTAGGTCCCTACATGGGATTTGACATGCTTCTTCTCTCTTTCATAACGGTTATATTCGGGGGATTGGGAAGTGTAAAAGGGACAGCGCTATCAGCTTTAATAATGGGTCAAGTCATGTCCTTAGGCGGAACTCTCTGGAGTCCTTTAGCATTCATAGCTCCATTCTTAGTAATGTTCATCGTAATTTTAGTCAGACCTAATGGACTGTTTGGTGTTAAAGGTGCTTCGTATGCCGGATAAAGAGAATACAATGCGGGCGATGGTACTGAGAGAGTACAATAGTCCGCTGGTATTAGAACAAAGGCCGATACCAATAATTAAAAGGGATCAGATACTTCTTAAGGTAGAAGCCTGTGGGATATGCGGAACCGATTTAAAGATAACGAAAGGACAGCTTCCTTCAATAATAAAATTACCCCATGTTCCCGGTCATGAACTGGGAGGGGTAGTAGTAGACGTTGGCGAAGATGTTAAAAACATCAAAGTAGGACAAAGGGGGATAGGTTACACTTATCTACCCTGTCACGATTGTCATCAGTGCAGAACAGGGAAACAAAATGTCTGTAGTACAATAACCCGATTGGGATTTGAACACGACGGGGGTTTTGGTGAGTATGTGGCACTTCCTGCTTATGGGTTCTGTCCGATACCTGCTGATGAAAAAGTCTCAGATTATGCGGTTCTGACAGACGCAGCTTTAACACCTTTTCACTCAATAGTTGCATTGGGAAAAGTAAAGGCAGGCGATAGCGTACTGGTAGTCGGAGTCGGAGCATTGGGTTTATATGCACTGCAGATAGCGAAACTCAGCGGAGCAACCGTAATAGTTGCTGACATTAAAGAAGAGGCTCTTGAGAATGCGAAGAGCTACGGTGCCGATGCAACTATAAATACAAAGAAAGAAGATTTAGAGAAGTCAGTAAAAGAGCTTACCAACGGTAACGGAGTAGATGTTGCCTTTGACGGGGTAGGATATGCCTCAACTTTCGTGCCGACATTAAAGTGCGTCACTAAAGGGGGAACCCTGTTACTGACAGGTTATGACCCCATAAACAGTTTGCCTTTGGACGCTTTAGGAATGCACTACAATGAATGGACAGTAATCGGAACAAGGTTGGGAACAAAAGAGGAGTTGTTAAGGCTCATCGATTTAACCTATAAGAAGAAACTGAAGCCTATAATATCGAAATACTACCCGTTTAATGAAGTTAACAGAGCATTGGAAGAACTTTCCAAAGGTCAAGTAATCGGAAGGATAGTGCTTACCGGTTGGAACGACTGATTAACAACAGTTTTATCCTAAACCCCGTTTATTGCTGAACGGGGTTTAA
>JBAYOE010000036.1:0-11070 GCA_041678405.1 Sphaerochaetaceae bacterium
ACCTGATCAGAACCCCTCGTCACTAGTGAAAGTATATAAACAACACACTGTGTTTTTGGATGACGGACCCGATATTCAGTGGCTAGATGCCGTTTATGTCAGTTGGCACGCTGATGACGGTTATCTTGTTAAGGACGCCTCAACATGAGACGGGTTTTAAAGCCTCGCCAGCGTGAACAGCTGCTCGGAAGTACATACGGGTGGCCGATGGGGGTGTGGTTTACCCTCTTTTTCACAGTGCCTCTTGCCATAATCATTGCTTATAGTTTTATGAAACGGGGCCTTTACGGGGGAGTGGAGTTTGAACTGACCCTAAATGCCTATCGGGAAATGTTTAACCCCAGCTTCGCTATGGTGTTAGTCAGAACAATTTATATAAGTATTGTTTCGACTTTTTTATGTATTATCTTAGCTATTCCCTGCGGCTATGCGATGGCCCGCAGTAAGTACCAAACTTTTTTGCTTCTTCTAATAATTATCCCATTTTGGACAAATTCTCTGATTAGAATTTATGCTTGGATATTTGTTCTTTCAACCGAGGGATTGGTCAATACCCTCCTTATTAAATTGGGGATTATAAACGAGGGATTAAAACTGATTTACAACAACACCTCGGTTATCTTGGTTTTGGTTTATATGTATCTTCCTTTTGCGATTCTCCCTCTCTTTACCACAATAGATAAGTTTGATTTCTCTTTATTAGATGCGGCAAGAGATTTGGGGGCAACGAAATTCACATCGTTGAAAAAAGTTATGATGCCCAATATTCGCAGTGGAATAGCAACAGCCTTTATTTTCACATTTATCCCTATTTTTGGAGCTTATACGGTTCCTCTTTTAGTTGGAGGAAAAGACTCAACAATGATTGGGAATATAATAGTTGACCAAGTTTCAAAAACCAGAAACTGGCCATTGGCAAGTGCTTTTTCAATGATACTGACGTTTGCCAGCCTTATCGGGGTATTTTGGATGTTATATACAGGAAAAAGAGAGCAACAATTACAAAAAGGGGGACCAAGAAAACCTGCTCAGCAAACACTTGAGCAAAATGTCAAAGCTCACCACAGCGGGAGGCCAAATAAATGAGACAACTCTCAAAATCAAAATTTAAGCTTCCTCCGTTTTCCACCGTTGTTCTGGTTTTTTCGATTATCTTTCTTTTTATTCCCCTCTTTGTCGTTACATTTTTCTCCTTAAACAGCGCAAAAGGGATGCAATGGGAGGGAGCAAGTTTAATCTGGTATAAGAAGTTAATATTTGACAGTCCCTCTTTGTGGGTCGCTTTTAAAAATAGTTTGATTATCGCTTTTTCCAGTTCGGTAACGGCTGTTTTAATAGGGGCTTTGGCTGCGGTGGGAATTAAATGGTACAGATTTCACGGTAAGACCTATATCACAACGGTAAGTTATCTGCCGATGGTACTACCAGAAGTAATCATAGGTATCTCTATGTTGATATTCTTTAGTGCAGTTAAAATCAAGTTGGGAATGTTTACCATTTTCGTTGCCCATACAACATTCAATCTGCCGTTTGTTTTTATGCTCGTTTCGGCCAGATTGGATGAGTTTGATTTTTCTACAGTTGAGGCAGCCAGAGATTTAGGGGCAACCGAACGACAGACGTTGCTTAAAGTAATCATTCCTTCAATAATACCGGCTGTGTTATCAGGATTGTTAATGTGTATAACGATGAGTCTTGAAGATTTCGTCATAACCTTTTTTGTATCGGGGCCCGGGTCGGGAACTCTACCTTTGTATGTTTACTCAATGATTCGTTATGGGGTCTCACCGGTAATCAATGCCCTCTCATTTGTAATGATTATGGGGACAATGATTATAGCTTTTATATTTAGGAACTTCCTAAAAAGTGTGGCTGCCAGCAGCTAAAGGGGGATATGTTATGAAACAAAAAAAACTATCTTTTCTAATAGTGTTTCTAATCTTGGTTGTTGTTTTCTCTGGGCTGAGTTGTTCAAAGTCCAAACGCTCAGAAAACAAACTGCATCTCTATAACTGGACTTACTACACTCCTGACGATTTAGTCGATAAATTTGAAAAAGAGACCGGAATTGAGGTTGTAATCGACAGCTTTGCCTCTAACGAGGAGATGTTTGCAAAAATAATGGCAGGGGGAAACCATGGCTACGACATTATTTTCCCCTCAAGCGATTACACCTCTATTATGATTACAAAAGAGATGTTAATAGAATTGGACCACTCAAAACTTCCCAATTTACGATACATTGACCCATTGGTAAAAGAGAAAGCCACTTATGACCCTGATTTTAAATACTCCGTTCCCTATTTTATGGGCACCGCCGGTATTGCCGTTAATAAGAGTCGGGTACCAGCAGATTATGAGCGAAGTTGGAATATTTTTGCCGATGAACGGCTGAAAGGAAGAATGTCACTTTTAGATGATATGAGAGAAGTCATGGGAGCCGCCTTAATGTATTTGGGTTATGACGGCAACTCTGTAAATCCAAAAGAACTTGATGAGGCAACCGACTTAATAATTACAAAATGGAAACCAAATATCGTAAAATTTGATTCGGAGAGTTTTGGCAAAGCATTTAGCAGAAACGAGTTTTATGTTGTCCAAGCCTATGCCGAAAATGTATTTTTGGAAGTGAGTCCCTCTGTTTGGGATAATATAGACTTCTTTGTCCCCGAAGAGGGGGGGATGATGTATATCGATAACATGGTAATTCCCAAAGGGGCAAAGAATGTTGAAGCTGCCCATTTGTTTATTAACTACATCCATGACCCTGAAAATTATGCAATATTTTTGGATGATTTTTTCTTTCCGCCCACAACGAACACAGGTGCCAAAGAGTTTATGGAAAATGATATCTTCTTCTTTGAAAGCGGTGATTTAGTTAACAATGCACTTTTAAGTGACTTAGGCGGTGACTTAGAGCTTTATAATAAACGGTGGCAAAAAATTAGATACGAGCAATAACAAATTGATGTGGGTGACTAATCAGTTGCCCACTGATAATTAAAGAAATTACCGGCAGATAGTATTTTCTAAGAAGATATCGACTAGTTTTTCTTTATCAACAACCTCTAAATAGCCCCTTTTTATCTCAATGATTCCCTCTTTTTTCCATCCGTTTAGTATTATTGAGATTGTTTGGCGGGTTACGGCACAGTTGTGTGATAAATCTTCTTGGGTTAATTCAATTTTATTTGAGTCGTTTTCTTGGTCATGAAGCATCATTAGAATACGGTAAGCAGCACGCCCTTCACTGTTAAACATTAAAAAAGAGAGGGTCATTTTCGCACAGTTTTGAAGTCGTTCACTAAGAGTCTTCAGGATAAATTTCATTACCTTCTCATTTCTAAAAGCCAATCTTTTGAAAACATCCTGAGGAATCCCTATTGCCTCAACTTCTGTCTGAGCTTTGGCACTGCTTGGATAAGGCTCTCCCAACATAACACCCAGTTCCCCGATATAATCACATTTGTGACGCAGCTTTACCGTTACGGTAAATTCATTGCTATCAGAAACTATCTCTTCGACAGTCCCAACCATTATTATAAAAAGGGTATTTGCTAAAGTGTTCTTCTTAAAAATGTATGAGTCTTTCTCAAATTTGTAAATTTGAGCCTTGGATACAAGATCTTTCATTTCCAAATTTTGGAGAGTAGCAAGGAGAGGAACTTTTAAAAGAAACTCATTAATTATAACAGCTTCTCTACCGTCCATGTTGATATCCTTAAAATTATCTCTGAGTGGAATTATATCATGAATTAAAAAGCAGGGAAACTTCTAAAAAGTTCCCTGCACCAAAGAGTCTCTTCATTAAATAATTTAAGACTAATTTGCCAATTGCTCTTTTGCCTTTGCCTCTTGTTCAACCCATGGCTGGTAAGGTTTCTTCATATTAGCCAACAGATCAACACCCGATTTCTTGAGGTACTTGGCTCTCAACAGGACATAAATGAGAGCAACGATATAGAAAATAATCATTGTAATCCAGTTCTTAGCAGCCATTTGGCCGATGACATAGCTGCCTAAGATAAAGCTCAGGACACTGGCTACCACAACAACTGTACAGTTGAACCAGTGGGGAGTTTTAATAAAAGCGGTTTTGTAAGAAGCCGGATATTTGCTTGGGATGAAAAATATAGTTGCTAAAATTATAGGACTCAGTAAAAGACCCGGGATTGAAGTAATATTAACAACGTCGGTTAAATCATAGCCGCTGGCCATTGCCAATATTGCGATTGCACTGTTTAACCAAATAGCATTTGACGGAGCACCGTGTTTATTAACAGTCATAATAACTTTTGGATATAACCCGTCTCTGGCACCTGCAAAATGGCTTCTGGAGAACATTAAGATAGCTGAGTTGATACTGGTTACAACTGCCAATAAAGCTCCGCCGGAAATAAAGAATACTAGTAAAGCAGGGCTCATGAAAATTTTTGCGGTGGTGGCTAGGTTATCTATTTTAAACCATTCGGGCATTACTCCGATAGTTACATAGGCGATGGCTGCATATAAAACTCCGGTAAATGCTGTACTGATTATAAAAGCCAAAGGAATTGTTTTTCCGGGATTTTCAATTTCGTCGGCAACATACATCAAAGCATTGGCTCCGATTAAACTACCGTGCATGATTCCCATTGCTGCCCACAGTTTAGAAAGTTTTACGGTGGTGCTTAAAACTTCGCCCAAAGTGATAACCGTTTTTCCCCATCCACCGAAAACATAGATAAACATTGCCAAAAGAAGAACAACAACCAGTACGTTCTGTACCCACGATGAAATCTTTACCCCGTAAAGTGATAAAACGGTAAAAATAAGTGTTATGATAATTGCAACTAAAACAGGCGGTGCTTTTGGAATCAGCATAGCAAAATAAGTTGAGAAAGTAAGAGCCATTGTAGCAATTTTCATAGGTCCGATAACTAGGTAGTTAATTGAATGCAATATTCCGACTGAAGGGTGAATTAACCTAGTAAGGTGCATATAGGCACCACCGGTAGCCGGCAGAGCAGAAGACGCAACCATTTCCGGCCAAGTCTTTAAAAATACGAATAGCGAGGCCAAGATAAAGCCCCATACAATGCCATTCCCTCCCACAATCTTAATGGCAATCGGTGTTGTCGCAAAAATACTTGCCCCGATAATACTACCGATAGCCATAAAGATACTCGAAAATAGAGTCATCTTGTTCTTTTCTTTGTTCATACCGTACAGCCTCCCTTGTATTGTATTTAAACGATAACATGGGTTATAGGAGCCGTATGTCATATAGATGACATAGAAACAGCCAATATTTTTAAAAAAATAAGTACTTTGTTATGTAAGAAATACGATAGACAAACCAAGAATCCTAAATAAACAATAAAAGTACAAATAACTTTTTGAGGAGTTTTTTTATGACTAGAGAAGAATTTGAAAAAAAAAGTGCTTTAGACAAAGTTCCTCCCTATTGGGATGCCCGCTACACTAAAAATCTCGAGAAGCTTTCAAAGCCCATATACACCGTAGAGGTTGAGTATGATGTCCCTATAAAAATGAGGGATGGAGTAACAATTTATACCGATATTTATCGGCCTAAAGAGCTCGATAAAGCACCGGCTTTAGTTGCCTGGTCTGCTTACGGTAAAACAATGCAGGCAATGAAAAGGGGCTCTCTGCCCGGATCTTCAGGGTATTTTGACCACAGCTTAGAAGCCGGAGATATCGACTTTTTTGTTGAACGCGGGTATGCCTTTGTAATCCCCGACCCTAGGGGAATCGGTATCAGCGAAGGGACATTCTATGGAATTTATAACCCCCAGGAACAGGAAGATGTATACGATACAATAGAGTGGTTAGGTACAAAATATCCCCATTGTAATTCCAAAGTAGCCCTTATCGGATACTCCTATTTCGGTATCATCCAAATATTGGTTGCCGCTTTGCAGCCACCCCATCTGTGTTGCATTATGCCCCTCTCTTATACCGATGATTATTACCAGCACGGTCATTACGGGGGAGTTGCCAATACTTACATGACAATGTACTGGGAACTTTGTCCGGCAAACGATACCTTGCCGTGGTCGCTGAGAAAGTATGGGGAGAAGTGGTTAAAAGAGCGGATGAAGGAAGTGCAAAAAGATCCGGACATCGCCATAATCTCCTATTTTAATAAAATCTTTAACACCTGGCCGCCTCGGTACCATACGTTTTATTTAGATTATCTGTTGCACCCCGATGAGGATGATTTCTGGCTGGAACGGTCGGCAAAAGAGATTTACGACAAAGTAAAAGTTCCCGTGTATCTAAAATGCGGCTGGGCTCCCGGCGGAAGATGGAGCGCCCCGGTCTTCAATGCAATGAACAGCCCCAAACTCAATACTTACAAAAGATGTGGCGTTATGGAAGCCTACGGCGGAATGGAACTGCCCTACAGATTTATGAACGAAGAGTGTCTGCGCTGGTATGACCATTGGATGAAAGGAATAGACACAGGTATCTTAGAAGAGCCGCCTATGAAATTAAATATCATCGGAAGAGGTTACAGATACGAAACCGAATGGCCTTTGGCAAGAACCGAGTGGAAAAAACTATACTTAAGAACATTTAACGGACTGCGTTGGGATAAAGACCCCGAAGGGAATTTGCCCCCGGATAGTTTTACCCACAGACCTCCGAATATCACAACCGAAGTTGAGAACTTAACCTACCGAACGGCACGTTTTGACCAACCGACAGAATTTACCGGACCGATAGAATTACACCTCTTTGCCTCTATCGATGCCACCGATGCCAACTTTATAGTGAAACTGTGGCAGATAACTGCCGGCGGAAGCAGAATGCCGCTTTGCAGAACCGGCTCTCTAAAAGCTTCTTACCGCTTGGATGAGAAGAGAAGTTTAATAGGCAGACCGGCCCACGATTTCTCAAAAAGGGTTCCGGTGACTCCCGGTGAAATAAGAGAATATGTAATTGAGATAAACCCGATTGGAATGGTATTCGGCCCGGGAACTGCTTTAGAGCTGGAAATTAAAGCATCTGATCCGTTTGAACACCAAGACAAAGCTTGGGAAGGAAAGGTTGCTCACATGGGATTTATCCCAAGCAGTACAACCATAAACTACAAGATTTATCGGGACAAAGATTACCCATCATACTTACTATTACCGAGTATCCCATTCAGTGATTCCGAACAGTGGCTGAGACCGCTTGTCGGAGGAGGTGGTTTTGCAGGCAGCGGTAAGGGGGCAACCCATTAAAATACCCAAAGGGGCTGTCGTTTGGCAGCCTCTTTTCTTGCTTAAATAAAAGCAACAAGGATACTGATTAAAGCAACGGAGAGTATATTAACCCCGTAGAGAGAACCCATATTGGTCTCTTCAATAAGGCGCTGAGAATTAAGGCCTTTAGTTTTTCCATAAATCCCGTTAATAATAATTGTGTTAGCCGGAGTTGCCGTAATTGCAGAGAGGGCTATCACAATAGACCTCTCTTTTGAAAAGCCTAAATAGCGACTTAAGAGCAGGCCAACCAGTACTATTAAAAAAGTGGCGATTGCAAAGAAAATGAGAACGGGAACCAGCATCTTTATTATTCCCAAAAACGGAACATGGGCTAAAGATTCAGCCATTAAACTCATCAAACCAAGCATCAACAGACCAAAACAATCAGCTCTGTAAAGAGGACCCCGCTCAATGAGTTTTGTTTCACCCAAGATGATCCCAAAAATAAGGGCTGTGAAGGTAAGGGTGATGCCGCTGGACTGAGATAAAGAGGAAAAGAGAAACTTATTAAGAAATGAGAAAGCCATTAAAATTCCCAAGTAGTAAGCAGCCCCTTTATAGGGCGAGTTCTTTTGCTTTAATACGGGACTTTGGGGTTGTTTCTCACTCTCTTCTGAGGGGCAATTGCTCTCTTGTTTGTACACTTTTTTCACATAGTAAGCAAAAAGGGGAATCCCAAAAAACCCTTGGAACATAAAAAACATCCATGGGAAGAAAGAGAGATGCGGATAATTTTTCATAGTGGCAAAGGAGGCAATTGCACTGGTTGCTCCGCCTCCGAGAACCGACGGAAATGCAAAAAAAGCCATCGGTTTGCCGAATAATTTAACACCCACAGTCAGAAAGAACACTCCTAATACAAGATAGTTAGCTAATACTACCAAAAAGGCTCTCTTTTGCTTTATGGCGGTTTTAAAACTAAAAAATGTGCCGGAGTGGATTATCAGAACATTGTAAGCAATGATACCGATATCCAGAAGTTTTGTTCTTCCCACAAAATCTTTTGGAATTATGTTTAAAGCATAAGCCGCTATAAACAAAACTCCAAAAGCAAACGGCAATGAAAATACCCCCCGGCTTTTCACAGTCGCAAACTGTGAAACAGCCGAGAGGGCTAAAAAGAAAAGCAGTGCTAATTCAAAAGTCCAACTCATTAATCATCACCCAGCGGTTGTACCCAGTTCTCTTTCGGAGTGTAAGGAATAAGAGGTAACAGAATATGAGAAGGGTAGTCTTTGTCACGATAAATTTTATAGGTAATAGTTTTTGAAGACGGAATAACGTTCATATTCCCAACTTTTCCTGTCCAACTTCGTGTATGATGGGCATTTGGGCACATGCTGGTAATTCTCAGTTTCAATGAGTGTCCCGGTGGGATAATCATAGATGTGGGATTCATCTCCACCTTATACTCTCTGATTTCATGCGGCTTAACTTTCACTTCAACACTGTTATTGTGAACCGGAGCCCCTATCTTTGATTTTTCTTCATCCAACGGATGCGAGAGTCTCAGTGCACCGTATCTGAGCAGAGGCATATTTTCTCCGTTTGGTAAAACATCGTATAACATTGCAATCAAATTGGCATCATCGGTATCGACAGAGAGATACAAAGTCAGTTCTATCGGCCCGGTAAACTCCATAGGCTGATTGAAACGGCCTGTTGTATATTCCACACCGTTAACATCGGTTGAAACCGAAGGGGGCAGGTGAACAAACCCGTCAGGCGGAAGATTTCCATCGGTATCCTTAGCCCAGCGGAGTTTATTAAAAGCCCTCAGATAGAGCTTTTTCCACTCTGTTCTGGCCAACGGCCACTCATTCTCATAACGAACCCCGCCGTTGATAATTGTAAACTTGAAAGGCGGCTCATCCATAATGCCGGTATCGACACCCTTCAGCCAGTGGTCATACCACCGTAAGCACTCCTCATTTAAAGCCCGATAGGGGAGTTCTAACCCGTCATAGCCTTCCAAAACTCCCAACCGTTTGGGACTGGCAAGGCGTTTATCATTCATTGCCGCAAAAATTGGGGCACTCCAACGACCCATCGGCGACCAAGCACAGTGTAAATAGACTGGGACTTTCACTTTGTCATAAATCTGATTGGCAGACCTCTCTTGCCAGTATTCCCCGTCAAGCGGATGCAAAAGATAGTCCAGATAAAAAGTATGATAGTAGGGCGGCCAAGTCGTTAAAATTTTTGTAAAGTAGGAATTAATTGCGATATCAGGATCTTTAAGCCGCTGTTCCATCATCTCTTTAACTCTCTTTTCCCCATACTTTTTCAGTGACCAGGGAACCGGAGTATGGGACGGACATAATTCCCAATAAATTGACATGTAAGTGGCAGCGACACCTCCGTAGTAACCGTGTTGGTAATAATCATCAACGTATGAACAGGGCATGATACATTTCAGATGGGGTGGCTGTTGAGCTGCGGTAAGTATCTGGATTATTCCAAAATAGGAATAACCAATCATCCCGATATTCCCATCTGACCACGGTTGTTGGGCGCACCACTCAATCGTATCGTAGGTATCGACTTGCTCCACGGGGTTATAAACACCATAAAATTCCCCTTCCGATTTACCAATCCCCCTGGGATCGGGAATCAGGTAGGAGTAGCCCCTGCTGACAAAGAAATCGATATCTCCGGCTTCTAAGCTATGATCGAATAACAACGATTCCGGCGGAATAGAACCGCGTTTAATAGACTGCATTGTTTTTGTGTAGGCAGACCAAGAGACTAAAGTCGGAGAACGTTCCAATCCATCGGGCAGAAACAGGTCGCAGCAAAGTTTTGTACCGTCTCGCAGAGTCAGCCAAATATCTCGATGTTCAACAACTGAATAAAGCGGTTTAGAGAGTTTATCGAGATTTTTAATGTATCTTCGATCCCAGTAGTTAGGCAGATTATCTAAGCCTAATTCTTCAGCTAATCTTTCTTGCATAACCGTATCCCTCCTAAAGTAATTATCAGGGGGAATTTTCAATTCTACTATCAGAAATCTGACACACTAAAATTTATATGAATCTAGACTACTGTTTTAAGTTAAATTTATCCAACTCGTTTTCAAGTTTTTCGTAGTGTTTTACAAAGAGCTTTTTTACCCCTTTTGTCTTTTTAGTAATAAAGGGAAAAGGCAACGATAAGTCATTACCCATTTTAACGTAATTATAGGGCCCGTTAACTTTCCAAAACCTCAATAATCCAATATTGATTGCATCAACGGGACAGTACATCGAGCAATACATACACATTGCACATCTGTCTTGAAAAGTCACTTTATTTTCAACTATTCTAATATTGCCAACAGGACACCCTTTTTCACAAATACCACACAAGGTGCATTTTTTTCTGTCGACGGTATAAAGTTTTCCGTTTAAAGCGGCTGCCGGATGCTGAATTTTAAAAAGGGCACCAAATAAACGGGCACGCAATGCAACTCTTTTAGGCTCCTCCACTCTGTTGTTTAAGAGTTTTTCAACAACCAATTTACTCTGTTTTTTAGCATAAAGGTGCATATGATTAGCCAATTCATTTGAATATCTGAACCAAATGTTGTAGGGCATAAGGAAATGGTATTCATCAAATATACAGTAATTTTTACTTTTCAGTATTTTAAAAAGGGATGCAGAAGAGGCATCATTTATTTTTAAAGGCTCCCCAGAAACTTTGAAGATAAATACCTTTTGGTTCTCAAAAGCCTCTTTTAATTTACTTATTTCTTCTAATACCGGTTTAGGGGCATTGAAAGCATGAATCGGGTAACCTATTGCGATTAGACTTTTTTCAGACGGTTGTCTAA
>JBAYOE010000037.1:0-10512 GCA_041678405.1 Sphaerochaetaceae bacterium
CCAACAACGATAGATAGCATTGAATCTGCTGGCGCAGATACCCTTGAATCATCATCACTTAAAATATCCTCTAAACAAGACTCGGTACGCCACAATTGATGATTTCCAGAAGAAATAATAAATTGCACATTTCTCTTTAATTGCAAAGCATCCAATTCGTAACCTAAAATACTCATCTCATCTCCTTCAATGGGCGAGGGGGCATTTGAAGAGAGGTTATATATTTTAGATATATCAAAAAATGTGGCTACCGCGTCTTGAATTCTTTTTATAAACACATTTAAAGGAACTCTTCCATCTAAAATATTGCAATCAATGATACGAGTTCTTGGGATAATTTTCGTGCCAGGTAATTGGTCACATATATATTTGAACGCTACCCTGCCAGCTACTTTTGTTCCATGGTCACTATCACCACCTGAAGAACCATCTGTCCAGTGTTGCAGAATAAGTGGTTCCAATCTTTCCGAAAATTTAACTCCTGAGTCTAACACAGTAACTATGGGTAAATTCTCAATAACAATATTATCGTCCAACTCAATTTCATTTAAATCAATTTCATCTTTTGATACTGAGTCTGCACTAAAAAATTCGGTTTCCTCAATTCTATAAATCGCTAAATCATTCTCATAATGAAATAAAGAATTTGAAGGAATAATTGCCCTAATTAATGGTGTATTATCTGACAAATAATAGGGTTCTTCCTGAATAATTCCATTTTTGTCACCAATTTTTTCAATTAGCCTTTTTATGGCTAAGCTATATATCTCTTCGTTTAAATTCGGCATAAGCATCAACTGAATATCCAACGACTCGGGGACTCTATCGGAACAAGTAATTTTTTGTAAAGAGCTTGAATTCTTTTCACTGCCGATATAAGGCTTAAAATCTTCTATATAATTAAAGTGGGATTTGCCTGCTCCGGATTTGGAATAATCTTCTATTCTCTTTTTCAAAGATTTAAACTGCTTTATTGTTGTCGCAATCACAGCTTTATTCTCATTTTTTACAACTTTTACTTCCATCCCAGTTGACGCAAATAAAGCCTTTCTATCTTTAATCTTTTCCCCTTCAGGTAATTCTACTTTGAATATCATTAATCCAGAATCTGCTAGAGAGTCATCTTCTGAAGCATTATCAATCGCTTGTTTTATGGATTGGAGACTACTGCTTAATTTTTGACCGTGCTTGCCAAAATAAATATTTCTTGGTTTTGTTCTGGCCTCCGGTTTTCTGTCCACTCTAATAACTTCTTCATCAGGAATCCAAAAATGATTTCTTCTTTTATTACTCGTCACTTAGCCCCCCCTTTTTAAATCGATAATCCAGTGTAGATTTTGGGATGCTTGTTATCTCTTCTAATGTTCTTAGAGATATGCCATTTTTTTTGAGCTTAAAAAGTGCCTTCATATAATCATCACTATTATCACTGACAAAAAGTGTGTTTTGCTGAAACCATATTTCTGCAATATCTTTTTGGGAGATCTCTTTTTTTATATTTTGTAATACGCAATGTTTTGCGAGCGATTGCATAAAACCCTGTATCTCTGCGCCACTCATACCTTCGGATAGTATTGATAAAGTTCTAATGTCGATATCATACTCGGATAATTTTTCTGAACAAAATCGTTCTATAATTTGAGTTCGCTGTTCAACATTTGGTAATTCCAGCAATATTGAAGAATTAAATCTTCGCCAGATGGCAGGATCTAAAAGATGATGGTGATTTGTTGCAGCAACTAAAAAGACGTTAGATGGCATTGCATCCATATTTTGCAAAAGAGTCGTCACAACTCTCTTAAGTTCTCCTAAATCATTAGAATCATCCCTTTTTTTGGCTATGGCATCAAATTCATCCAGAAATAACAGAATTCGTTTATTCTTCACAAAATCAAATATTTTCCTTATGTTAGTTCCTGTCTGTCCTAAATATGATGAAACTAAACCATCCAGTTTTACATAAGCAACAGGTATCTGTAACTCCCCTGCCAAAACGTAAGCAGTTAATGTTTTTCCACAACCCGGAGGCCCACAGAATAACAATCTATTAGCAGGAGCAACACCTTTTTCAATCAGTTTTTCGACAGACTTTTGCTCTTTTATGATTTGTTTAACTGCCTGTAATGTTTTTTCAGGCAAAGCAACATCTGCCAATGTAACTTTTGGAGTTAAAATCTCTAACAACTCCAGTGCACTATCCTTGTCCTTTGGCATTGGTGTTGAGCTTTGAACAGAAAAATACACTTCAGAAGGCAAGTTATCGTTATAGGAAACAGAGCGTTTTTTATTATTTACATATGCGTTTCTCAACATTGAAGCCGTAGCAAAGTTCCCTTTTCTCTCTTCATCCTCTGCTAAAATATTTAATGCGTTTTTAAAAGCATCCTCATCACCAGAACTATGAGCTTCTATTAACTTCACTACTAGGGTTGACTTCATATTAACACCTTTTTCTTGGACACCATTGTTTTGACCATTGAATAGTACCACTGTCACCACTGTTTGTAAATATTTTATTGGACAAAGTTGGACAAATAAATAAAATATTTGGACTAAATTTTTTCAATAAAGACTTTGAATTGTGTATTTTAGTGAAAGCAATGGGTTATAATAAAAACTAATTGACAATAAAACAGCAAAATATTTGTGATTATCTTACCGTGATGTTGTTTGTCAACTATAGAGTTTGTCTTCCTTTGCTAAAAAAATCTAAAGCATAATTTAACCTAAAAAAATAAGAGATTCTCTTGCCCTCTTTTTTATAAAATATGATAGTAGGTGTAATGAAAACAAATGCGATGCGGCTCTTGGAAAAAGAGGGAGTCGACTATTCTGTTATCGAGTACACTTACGGTGAAAACAGTAACGCCATTGATGTCGCCAAACAGATAAACAGAGACCCCAATCAGGTTTTTAAAACAATAATAACTTCTGCCAACGATAACCAAATAAGGATCTTTTGCCTTCCTTCCCATTTGGAAATAAAAATGAAGCTTGTCCGCTCTTTGTTGAATTTAGAGTCGGTCTATTTAGTCGATACAAACAAACTTTTAAGTTTAACCGGATATCTTAAAGGAGGTGTCTCCCCTTTGGCAACAAAGCACAGCTACCCCTTCTATTTGGATGAAGAAGCCTCTTTATGGAAGAGTATAATCGTAAACGGCGGGAAAAGAGGCTTTCTTATTGAATTAAATGTTGAGCAACTGTTGAGAGTCGGCAACGGTAAGTTGGTAAATCTTACACAATAGCTTGCATCGCCATCTTCCTATGGCTATAGTGAATTTATGAAAACGGTCATACTTGGAGCCGGCAGAAGAGGCAGTATGTTAGCCAGCCACCTTATCCATGAGAAACAGGATGTGGTTGTCATAGACAGTGACCCTAAAAGGGCTAACGATATCCAAAGCCGTCTCGATTGTCTGGTTATTATCGGCAGCGGCACCAACATTGATTTTCTGCGGGAAGCTGAAGTCGCTAAAGCCGATTTTTTTATTGCGGTAACCGACAGCGACGAGACAAATTTAGTTGCCTGCGGTCTTGTCGAAACAATCAGAAGTGAAGTAACGACAATTGCTGCAATAAGGAATCTGACCTATGTCGGTAAAGACGGACTGCCGACTACTATTTTAGGAATAAACCACATTGTAAACCCCGAAGCCGAAACAGCTTTAAGTATCCATACTTTTATAAACAGGGGGATAGTCAGCGATGCAATCACTTTTGAAAAAAGCAACCTTGTTTTATACAACATCTTTGTCGGTCCCAAAAGCCGTTTTGCAAATCAGAGTATCGCCGACTGCCGTTCCTCAATCGGAACTGAATTTGTCATTGCGGCAATGTACCGTAAAGGAGAGGCAATCGTTCCTCACGGAGATACCATAGTTCACTCTGAGGACACCCTTGCAATAGCGGCTGCCGATGACGGCAGAGAAGCCCTTTTTAACATTATCGGTCAAAAAAAAGTTGCACCAAAAAAAATAGTGATTGTCGGGGGAAGCAAAATTGCCCGCTTTTTGCTTAAGTCTTTTAAAAGCTCCGAGTTGCGTAATATTGCTTTGGTTGAACAAAACCCCCAAGTATGTGACTCATTTGCATCCCTGTTTCCCAATCTGTTGGTTATCCGAAGCGATATCACCGATGAGACTATTTTTGAAGAGGAACTTTTAAACCGCTACGATTTACTGATTAGTTTAACCGACAGTGATGAGCTAAACGTAATTACAGCCAGTTATGCCAAATCAGAAGGGGTTGGTTCAACGATTGCCCTTATAAAAAGAAACAACAACTACAGTCGTTTAGCCCGCCACTTAAATATTGATTCAATAATAAGTGTCAGCGAAGCAACAGTCGATTCTCTCTTAAAATATATGAGGGGCAAACATGTCTCCAGTGTCCACTCGCTGTTTAACGGCCTTTTTGAAGTTTTTGAATCGGAAGTCAGTAAAGAGATGAAAATCTGCGGCAAAAAAATAGAACAACTCAATATTCAAAAAAAGGCTATTATCTGCGGGATAACAAAAAGTGACAAAACAAATATAATTCCCACAGGTTCGTACAAAATAGAATCGGGTGATATCCTGCTGGTGTGTGCCGAGAGATCCCAGTTGACCACTGTTCAAAAGGTCTTTTTACAATGAATTACAAACAGATTTTTCACCTTTTGGCGACGATTTTATTGGTAATCTCTTTTTTCATGTTGATTCCTGCTCTCTATGCTCTGTTTCTAAATCAAAAAGCTGTTTTCAACTCATTTTTAATCCCCTTAATTATTATTGCCCTCTATGTGATTTCTGTTTTTCTTGTAGGGCGCTCTTGGGAAAAAGAGGCTCTCACCACAAAAGAGATCTATTTTTTTGTGATTCTTACCTACCTATTTGTGACAACCATAGGCTCTTTACCCTTCTATTTAAGCGGTAGTGCCAGAGATTTCAGCAGTGCATTTATGGAGACTATGAGTGGTTTTTCGACTACCGGATTAAGCAATCTTGAAAATATTGAGGGGATAGCAAAACCGATTTTACTTTGGCGCTCAATGACCCATTGGTTGGGGGGAATGGGAATTGTTGTCCTGTTTGTCGCCCTCCTTCCTCTTATGGGTACTGAAGGCTCACAACTTTACAGCGCCGAAGTGGTCGGGCCAAATAAAAACAGACTGACACCTAAAATCAGAGACAGTGCTTTGATACTCTGGCTGATCTATATTTTTTTAACACTGGCAGAAATTGTACTGTTGTTATTTGGAAAACTCCCCTTTTTTGATGCGTTAACCCTCTCTCTTAGTACCGTGGCAACGGGAGGTTTTGTTGCAAGAGAATTTTCGGTAAGTTCTTACTCAAGTGCCTATGTCGATTATGTGGTGACAGTTTTTATGATTATGGGGGGAATCAACTTCACCCTCTACTATTCTCTGATTAAAAGAAAATTCAGCCGGATAAAAACCAATGACGAAATAAAAGTTTATTTGGCTATTTTTTGCTGTGCCGCTGCAATTGTCGTATTTTCTCTCTTAAAAGAGAGTGTCTACCCAACCTTTGAACAGGCTTTTCGCTATGGGGTTTTTCATGTTGCCTCAATTCTAAGCACAACCGGTTTCTACATCACAAATTTCAACAGCTGGCCGTTTTTAGCCCAGGGTGTTCTTTTAACACTGATGTTTGTCGGCGGCAGCAGCGGCTCCACAAGCGGCGGTATAAAAGTATCGAGAATCATAACAATGTTTAAACTGGCAAAACAGAACGTAAAAGTGATGTTACACCCCAAAGGGCATTTCACCATCCAAAGCGAACATGAGAGGATTCCTTGGAGAACAGTCAATGCAATAGCCGGCTTTATTACCATCTACCTTTTTTTAGTACTATTAACGACTCTTGTTGTTGCTTCAGCCGGCTACGATTTAACTACCAGCTTTTCAACCGGATTAATAAGTGTCGGTAACTTTGGATTGGGTTTTAGAGGTATTGGGCCACACGGCATTGCTTTTGTTTTAATGCCAAAGTATGTTAAGTGGTTTCTATCATTTATGATGCTTGGCGGAAGGTTAGAAATCTATAGCTTAATTATTCTTTTCAGCACCCGGTTCTGGAAAAAATAGTTTAATAGGACTTAATTTGATTCTCAAAGTTAGCCAGTCCACCATCCATTAGGATTGTAATCATCAAGAGTATACGCAATCTCTAAAAATTAAAATTCAAATATAGAGTTTTTTAATCAGTTTAAGAGCTTTTAAATTATTCAAATTCAAATTATCGAATATTGTAAACTTATTTTTGCACATAATGTACTTTTTATTCAATTCATCTTGACTTTTACAGAAAAACATAGCATCCTAAACAAGTCAGAAAAGACATGGAGGATTGATTAATGAAACCAACTTCGGTGAGAATTACCGGTGTTACCATAAACAACTTCAAGAATGTAATCGGAGGCTCTCTCTCTTTTGAGAACCTTAGAAAGAATTACAGAGCCAGTATCGTAGGGTTGTATGGGCAAAACGGTTCAGGCAAAACTGCATTGATTGATGCTTTAGAACTGCTAAAATACGCTCTCTGCGGAAACACAATTTTAGAGAAGTTTGCTGACTATATTAACGTTGATACACAAGTCGCTACGCTTTTATACGACTTTGTTGTGAAAACACCTGAGGAAACCTCTGCGGTGTCATACCAGTTCAGCATAAAATCGGTCTCTGATTCTTCAGGGAGAAATGTAGACTTAATCCAGCCTGCTGAAAATAAAAAGCGGGTCATTATATTTAACGAGATTTTCAAGTGTCCAATTCTGGGCGAAAAAAAAAGCAGAATGGGAAAGCTTGTTGATACGGATACTACAGAGTTGTTTCTTCCAAGACCAAAAAAGCAGCTCTTAGTTGGAAATAACAAGCAAACCGATACAGATCTCCAAGTTGCGAAAAAACTTTCAAATGCCCAATCCCGTTCATTTGTATTTTCAAGGGAGTTTCTGGATTCTGTCAGAAATACCTTGAAACTATCCCAAAACTCTGACAAGGAACTTTCTTACTATGTTGCTCTCATAGAAGCCTTGGTTAATTTTGGTAACCACGAATTTTTTGTCATTAACACAACTAATACAGGCCTTATAAGTCTGAATGCACAACCTTTAGTCTTTAAGTTTTCAACAGAAAGCACCGGCAACATAGGCACTATAATGATTCCTCTTAATAAACCGACTGTTATACCAAAAAAAGCTAAGGATGTGATTATTAGGGTCATCCAAACTATGAATATTGTGCTAAAACAGATAATTCCCGGACTTACCATTAATTTAAAAGACTTAGGTACCCAGATTCTTGAAAACGGTGAGAAAGGCAGCCGTATCCAACTCATGTCGCATAAAAATAGCAGAGAAATTCCTTTCAAATATGAGTCTGAAGGTATCAAGAAGATTGTCTCCATCCTCCAGCTTCTCATCGTCGTCTACAATCAGCCTTCAATCACTGTTGCTATTGATGAACTTGATTCAGGAGTCTTTGAGTATCTTCTGGGAGAGCTGCTTAGCATCATATCAGAAAGGGGCAAGGGGCAACTGATTTTCACCTCGCATAATCTTCGCCCACTGGAGACATTGGATCGCGGATTCATTGCGTTCACGACTACAAATCCTCAAAACCGTTTCGCTCGAATGACAAATGTAAAAGATAACAATAATCTCAGAGATTTCTACTTCAGGGATATAATGCTTGGAGAACAGGATGAGGAGCTCTACGAACAGACAAACAATGCAGAAATAGCGCTTGCATTTAGGGAGGCTGGAGAACACTGTGGCTCGTAGAAAAATTGTGTTTATAATCGTAGAGGGATCTTCTGATGATGAAGCACTCAGAGAAGCTACTGCTCAACATCTACTTTGATTCAGCAAGAAGGAGATAGAAACTCATCCGCCTTGAAATTGACATCACAGATTAGCAGGAATGGTTTTGTTTTTATTATCTGTTCTACAATCTTAGTAAACATTATTCTTCCTCCACTAGCATGTCAATGTTTCTACCTACTCGTTTTAAGTCGGTAAGTGCTTGTTCTTTTGTAGCTCGAAAAATACCTGTTGTTAAATCGAAGTAAACCGAATTTTTTAAAGACTCAATAGAACGCTTTGTATGTGTAAATTCAACTGTGCCATATTTTGTTGTATGTTTTCCAGAACGACCTTTGGTCATAAGGCTTAAGTATTGAATGGGAATTTGAGATATTAAGCCTTGCCTGCTTAACTCGGATTCTAAGCTGGCATAAAAAAAGTGTTGCCAATGTAATAGGCTTGCAATTTTTTCTAAAACACCTGGGCTATCCGGAGGGCATAGCGGGTTTACATATACTCCCCGTGCAACTCTTTCCAGGCTACCTGTTTTTATGAATCAAGATATGAATTTCATAAAAGCGTCGTTGGGCTCTTCGTCTATTAAGAGGGCAAGATCTGCAAGCGTAAAAAGACCAAAATGACCTGTCTGTTTGGCGCGAAACGTTTCTTCAATAAGACGAGTACTCCTACTCTTTATGTCTACGTTTTCTCTCATTAATTAAGAGTATATGTAGACTTATATTAAAGGTCGAGAAAATTTTATAGAAAAACCATTTTGGGAGAATACAAATTCTAGTGATTTTGTATATGTCTCAATGTACAGTGAATTTTTAAGCTTCTATTGCTAAACTATCCTGTTGTGAAAATAGTGTCTTATTTGACGCAAAGCCATTTTCAAAATTAAAAAGAGGAGAATCGAAAAAGCTACAATTGCTACGGCAAGCGACCACGAAATTCCCTCTTTAGAACCGATACTCCTCAAATGGAAGAAATCTCCCGCAACAACTCCTATGCTACTGATTGCTATAAGGGAGAGAACTCCGTCGGTTATAGTAGGATTGCCGAATCTAATACGCAGTAATAATAATAAAAAACAGACAAGAACAACAATATAAGTCGGAATTCCAATACTCAAAGACCAGTAGAAACTACCGTTTGTTAAGTAGTCTATAAAAGGAAAATAGAGGAGAATTGCAAAGGCCGAAATCATGTAAGCAATCGTCCTTTTCGCCTTCTTGAAAATCCAAGGCAAAACAAAAACAACCCAGTAAAGCAATATTGAACTGTTTGAGTACAAAGACCAACTGATTTTCAAATCAATTAAATCGATTACAAACAGCAGTAAAACTGTAATCAACAGGTACCAAGAGGCTAATTTTACATAGGTTATCTTTATATAAAGACCAACTAAAAGATACGTACTACCCAACAAAACTATCGCTATGGGGATAATTGCATTAAAAGAACTGAGGGCAAAATGGGTTATTAAGAGGGTAATTACACCGATAACTGTAAAAGTAACCACCAACTCAATAATCCCTTTGCGGTGCTTATCAAAAAGGGGGTAATTTAGTCGATTAATCTCTGTGTTTCCGCCAAAGAGCTCAAAACTCTTCTCCCCTATAACATCATTCGGGGCATTTACAGCCGTTTGACACAACGGACAGGAGGTTGTTCCCTCGCTTAATTTTACACCACATTTAACACAGTAAGCCATTTTTCCTCACTTTCTGTTTGTCTCCAATTTTACCCCAACTCCTTTGTCAACCAAAGAGCTGAACACGATTCGTTCAAAATCTGTCCTTTTGGCAAAGATTGAGGTAAAATTCAGACTGATCGTATTGCCGCTGCCTATTGCACTGCAACTGACTTTATTTGTTTTACTCGGGCTTAGATAAAAATCGAGTCTCTTTATTATGTCAGCCATCCCCTCAGGGAGACTGACGTTTCCCAAATTACTGAAAGTTGTTGAGTAGATTCTGTCACCGTAAGAGTCGCTGAGAAGTTTCATCAAGGGTTTTTTCAGGGCGTTGGGAGCATACCTGATTAAAAAGTTGCGCCTTCCGGCAACGTTACGGGCAACCTGCTTACTCAGGGCCTTAGCATTGACGCCCCCTCTTAACTGATGAATTACCTGCTCAACAATCTCTTCAAAACTCCAAAATCCCAAAGAGGGGTCAATCCCGATAACGACAAACAAACTGAAATTACGCATCGTCACAGAATCATACAACCGCCTTATATTAACCGGTACCGAAACCCTTATCGGTCTTCTTTTTGCAGCCTTTTTCACTTTTAAATCTTGTAGCTGCTGAAGCGCCCAAATAAGTTCACTGACTAAATATTCGGTTATAGTTGCCCCGTATTTTTGACTTATCGCTTTCAGCTCTTCAACTTTAAGCTGACCGCTGAGAACCTGCACCCCGTCGGTGAGAGATCCCCTCTTAAGATGAAAAGATCCGCTCTCGGATTTAAAAACCGACTTCAGGGGTTTGTAGAAGCGCTCAAAAGAGTCCTCTTTTTCTCTGGCATCAACTTTGCCGTCAGCTAGAAATATTTGAGGGTCTTCCCCTACCGTCTCTCCCGATAACCTCAGATACTCTGCAACCAGTGCTTTTAAAAATATTAAGCCTCCAGTACCGTCGGTCAACACATGAAAAAATTCAACGGCAATCCTGTGTTTTGTGTAATAGACTTTAAAAA
>JBAYOE010000038.1:0-10474 GCA_041678405.1 Sphaerochaetaceae bacterium
AAACGGACTGCTCCGTAACCGATTAAATACCAACTGAGGATATAACCGGAAAACTTTTTGCGCGGCTTAATTATAAACCAAAGGAAGAGCCACAAAACCACCCCTTCAAAAAGGGCTTCATAGAGCTGGCTGGGGTGACGGGGAAGATTTATATAAAGGAGCTGGCCAATCTCCAAACCAACTTTAGCGGCAACTTCTTTTACCCAAGTGTAAGTCGTTGAAAAGCGGGGAGCCTCCGGAAAGATCATTGCCCACTTAACTGTGGTAACCCGCCCCCAAAGTTCTCCGTTGATGAAATTCCCCAAACGTCCGAATGTATAACCGAGGGGAATTCCACTGACCATTACATCCGCAATTTCAAAGAAGGAGCGTTTATAAAAGCGACAAAACAAAAGAGTTCCCACCACTGCCCCGATGAGACCGCCGTGGTAACTCATTCCCGGAAGACCGACAAACCGCCCCTCTTCAAACGGCCAAAAGATAAGGTGGGGATTTTTCCAATAGTACACAGACCCATAATAAAACAGAGCTGAAAACAGCCGTGCCCCTATAATCAGTCCCGCAATGGCATATAAAAACAGAGCGGAAGTATCGTCACTGTTAATCTCAATCAGCTTTTGCTTTCTTTGTCGGTTGAACAGGAAATAAGTTATCCCAAAAGCGACAATGTACATGATACTGTACCACCGGAAAGGGAGGCTTGGGATTATGTTGGGAGAAATCCAACTTGGGTAGTTAACATAGTGTAGCATGGGGGAAGTTTACGTCGAGTTTGTGTGATGGTCAACCTAGAGGATGGTCGCCTAATCTGAAATAGATTATACTTAATTCATGAAAAAGATTGTAAATTATACAGTACTGGTCCTCTTGGTTCTGTTTATTGGCTTTCCGCTTCTTGCTACCGGAATTGATGAACGCTTAATTCCGGCTTTTTTATCAGGGACAAGCAGCGCAACGGTCAACTCCAAAGATGAGATAGCCCAAAATATGCAGAGACTGGAGTTGTTATACCGCTTGGTTGAGAGAGACTTTCTTTTTGATATAGACCATAAGGCTGTTTACGAAAGCATGGCAAAAGGCCTTTTCACAGGATTGGACGATGAGTACTCTGCCTATATTATCAGTAAAGAAGCAGCCGATTTTAGTGAAGATACCACCGGCGTATATGGGGGTATAGGGGCCTACATCTCCAAAAATTATCTTGAATACCGCGATTTCAGTAACCCCTCAACTTACATGGTTAATATTAACAGTGTCTTTCCAAACTCTCCTGCCGAAGTGGCGGGTTTACGCTCGGGAGACCTTATTAGTCACATCGACGGAGAGGCTGTTGATGATTGGCAGGCCGATGAAGCCTCCAAAGCCCTAAAAGGACCTCCCGATGCACCGGTTGTCCTCACCGTAATCAGAGGAAACTCAACGTTTGATTTAAAGGTGATCCGTAAAATTGTCAGTGTCCCTACTGTCTCAGTCGATTGGTTACCCAAAGATATTTTCTATTTAAGGATAACTCAATTTACTACAAAGACGGCTGAACAAGTCCGAACAGAGCTTCAAAAAGCCCTCTCTAAAGAGATGAAGGGCCTTGTTCTTGATTTAAGAGAGAATCCGGGAGGGATTGTAGAAGCGACCCTGAGTATCGCTGATATGCTTTTGGATGAGAAGGTTGTCGTCCATGTCAAAGGCAAGCAAAAGCCAAACAGTCACACCTACTACTCCTCTTTGAAAACGTTAGTCCCTCTCGACATTCCCATTGCTCTTCTTGTCAACAAAGGTTCTGCTTCAAGCAGTGAAATTCTTGCCGGGGCATTAAAGGACAACGGCCGGGCAACCTTAATCGGATCAACGACTTTTGGAAAAGGGTTGATTCAGATAGTGAGCCCCTTCGGAGACGGTTATTATACCGTTACAACGAGTCAGTACCAGACGCCCAACGGAAGTGATATCCATAAAGTTGGGATACCTGTCGATATTGAGGTTCATGAGCCGCACATTGGCGAAGATGAGATCGATAGCTACTCCGAGTTTATCGGCAGCAAAAAGGTTGAGAGTTTCGTTGAGGAGCATCCCGAATTCAGCGATGAAAATGTTCAGCTCTTTTTAGATACAGTTGTTGGAGAAAATCCTCCTTTAGAAGCCGATGTCTACACACTGCTACTTAGAAGAGAATATTTGGCAAATATGAGCAGTGATGAGCGCCCTATAGCCGATTACAAGTACGACAAAGTTCTCAAACGGGCTTTGGAGTTTTTAGATACCGGCATGTAAGTGTCCCTTTTTCGTGTCATTTGCAACCCCCCACTACTGCGCTAAACTGTAAGGAGTCTGCTTCTTTATGTAGGTGCAATATTTGAGCAAGGGGGAAGCGAGATGTCTTTGTATCTGATTGCAAAAGATAGTAAGTTAATTGAATCGTTCCAACGCCAGTTGGCTAAAGGTGCCTATTTGGTCAATAGCCTTGAGAAGTTGGAAACGTTAAACTCCCTGACTCAAAAAGATTGCTGTCCGATCTTTTTGATTGATGAAAATTTTACCGAATGGGGCTCATTCTTTCCAATTTTAGAGTACCTGCTACAAAACAAGATAAACGGTTTTAAAGTTCTTCTGACAAATAAACTTAATATCTCAAAAGCAGAACATTTTCTTTCGGACGAGGACATCGCTATTTTGAAAAAGCCATTTTCCCTTGACCAACTTATCGTGGGATTGGTTAACAGTGGCAAAGGAGTAGCCATTGAAGAGCATTTAAATAAATCGTATTTGGCCCATTTTAAAGAACTGGAGAGAAAAAGCGGCGATATTTACTCCTCTATCCTGGTTGGGGAATCCCATTCCGTAGCTTTAGTCAGAGAGATAATAGCCAAGATAGGCCCTTTGTTTAATGTTGTCCATATAAACGGCGAATCGGGAACAGGCAAAGAGATAGTGGCATCTCTATTAAAAGTTGCTTCACTCAGCAAGGGCCCCTTTGTTGCAATAAACTGCTCTGCAATTCCTACCTCCCTAGCCGATGCCTATCTCTTTGGGCATGAAAGGGGGGCTTATACCGATGCAAAGGAGCAACGGGAAGGAATTGTCAAAGCTGCCGATAACGGAATCCTGTTTTTGGATGAAATTGAAGATCTGGCTTTGGAAGTTCAGGGTAAACTATTGCGGTTGGTTGAAACCCATCTATTCAGACCTCTTGGCAGCAGCAAGTCTCACTATTCAAACTTTAAACTCATCACAGCTTCAAATATCTCACTCAGAGAGCTCTGTTTAACAAAAAGACTCCGCTTTGATTTATACAATCGCTTGAATCATCTGGTAATCTCTTTGGCTCCTTTAAGAGAGAGAAAAGAGGATATCCCCCTTTTAATAGAACACTACAAAACCCTCTCCAATGATAAGAGGCCTATCGATTCCGAGACAATGGCTCTTATAATGGAATATGATTGGCCGGGCAATGTGAGAGAACTGTTTAAAGAGTTAAATCTCCTCTCCGTTTTTGCCCCTACAAAGGACAAATACCTTTCATATCGGAAAATTCTTACAGAGAGTGTCTTTTGCAACAACTTTTCAGAGGTGGCTTCAGATTGTAAAAGTGACATTTTTTATGACAAACACCCCTGTGGATAACCTGTGTAATAATACGTCTAATTTTCCCAAATATTTCCTATATTAAAGCCACTAATTCTTATATAACTAACATATGCAAAAACATCCTACAATGATAATTTATTTACTTATGCTAAAAGGAGTTGACATGTAAGTCAAACTCTGTAACTTGGTA
Source organism: Sphaerochaetaceae bacterium (assembly GCA_041678405.1). Classification (GTDB taxonomy): domain Bacteria; phylum Spirochaetota; class Spirochaetia; order Sphaerochaetales; family Sphaerochaetaceae; genus JBAYOE01. The sequence continues at coordinate 3,773 of JBAYOE010000038.1, forward strand.
CATCCGCATAATGGCAGGCTCTTTGACACAAAAGAGTTTTAGTGTAGTCGTTGGAAAGGTTGTGGATAAGTTGTTAAATAGTGTTTAATTTATCGTTTATCAATTTGCAAAAATCTTAGAGAACTCTATAGTCTTTATATGATTAACCTTTACGGACGATGTTTGCTCCTACCCCTATAAGTTTGCTTTCAAGCTCTTCATAACCTCTCTCAATTTGGTAGATATTCTGGATTTCTGAACTTCCTTTTGCAACAAGGGCAGCAATTACCAATGCCATTCCGGCTCTAACATCGGGACTGCTCACCTTTGCCCCTCTTAAAGTAACAGAGCCGTTTACTATCGCCCGGTGGGGGTCGCATAAAATAATGTCTGCCCCCATTCTTATCAACCAATCAACAAAATACATCCTGGATTCGTACATCTTCTCATGAATTAAAATCGAACCGTTCATCTGAGTCGCAACAACCGTAACAATGCTTAGCAGATCGGCAGGGAAACCCGGCCACGGGGCATCGTCAATTTTATAAGTTTGTCCGTCTATTGATTTTTTTATTATCCGAGATTGCTTTTTAGGCACCACTATTGAATCGGGCCCGATTATCTGCCAACCGACTCCTATTCTGCTAAACCCGCTGCCCAACATCGGCAGATGCTTTATATCCACATTGTTTAATATCAGCTCCCCTCTGGTTGCCGCACAGAGCCCTATAAAAGAGCCGCATTCCATGAAATCGCTGCCGATTGTAAAAGTTGCCCCGTTTAACTTCTTTACCCCTTCGATTGAAAGAAGATTAGAGCCTATCCCTCTGATCTTCGCCCCCATCAAAACCAACAGATTACACAAATCCTGAACGTGGGGTTCACAGGCGGCATTAGATATCACCGTTGTCCCTTCCGTTAAGACACAACTCATAATGATATTTTCGGTGGCAGTTACCGAGGCTTCTTCTAAAAAGATATCCGTTCCTTTCAGCTTATCTGTTGTAACAACCAAAAACCCATCGTTGCTTATTTCACATTTGGCTCCGATTGCCTCAAATGCCCTGAAGTGGGTATCAAGGCGTCTGTAACCGATTACATCACCTCCTGGGGGAGGAAGTACAATGTTCCCTATTCTGGCAAGCAGCGGCCCAACCAATAAGATTGAGGCTCTGATTGCATCGACTAGTTTCAGAGGCAGTTCTCTCCCCTTTTTTGCATAATCCAAATTAGTTTTTACAAAGAGGGTATTTTTATTTAAGTATTTTACTTCCGAGCCGAGATGTTGAAGTAATTTTACTATCACTTTTACATCTTCAATTTGGGGGACATTCTCCAATGTCACTTCTTCATCTGTCAACAAAGTTGCACACAGAGCAGCCAAAGCACCGTTCTTGTTACCGCTTATCTCGATGCTCCCCTCGAGGCTCTTACCGCCGACAATAAAATAAGAACTCATAGACCCATCCTACATAGGTTTTTTTGATTTTACAATCATCTTGATGAGTTACCCAAAGCGCTATACATTGAAAACATGGGTGGCAATAAGATTAAAGTATATGGAATTGGAAACCCTTTAATAGATATTCTTGCAAAGGTTACAGAGAAACAACTTGACTCTTTGGGAATCTACAAGGGGGCAATGCATCTTATTGATTCAGAAAAAAGGGAGCAACTGCTTCAATTGATTCCAGATTTGGAACACTCCCTCTTTTGCGGTGGGTCGTGTCCGAACACCATAATAACTCTGGCTTCACTGGGGGTCTCTTCTGCTTTGGCTGGCAAAGTGGGAGGCGATAAATATGGGTTGATTTACAAAAAGCGTCTTAAAGATCTCTTGGTTATTGACCAGTTGGTTGTCACCGACAAAGAGGCTACCGGGTCTTCCATTATCCTCATTACCCCCGACAGTGAACGAACTATGAATACATTTTTGGGGGCGAACCGGCTTTTTGGCAAAGAGGATATAGTGGCTTCAACACTTAAAGAGGCTTCTTATTTCTACTTCACTGGCTACATGTGGGATACCGAAAGTCAAAAGTCTGCCATTAAAGAGGCTCTAAAGGTATCCAAAGAAAATAATATTAAAGTTGCAATTGACATTGCAGACCCTCTGGCTGTGGGACGCAACAGAGAAGACTTTCTGTTTCTTATAAAAAATTATGCCGATATCGTTTTGGCAAACAGCGAAGAGGCAAGAATCCTTTTTAACAATTACGACCCTTATGAGTGCTGCAAGTCGATGGGAAAGCTTTGTGAAACAGCCATTGTGAAAAACGGGAAAAGGGGCTCTTTTATAAGTCATAAAAACAGAATCGTTGAGATTGGGATTCACGGCCCTCAAAAAGCTTTGGATACAACCGGAGCCGGGGATGCCTACGCTGCCGGCTTTTTATATGGGGTGTGCAACAATCTTTCGATTGAACAGTCTGGATTTGTCGCTTCGTACTTAGCCGGTGAAGTCGTCCAGCAACAGGGGGCACAACTATCCAAAGAGAAAGCCCAAACCATCTCTAAATACCTCAGAGAACTTTATAATCTAAATTAAACTCGGGCGTTTGAGAATCCTCTCCCAAGAAAGCCCCTCTTTCCCAAAGTGACCGTAATTTACAATCTCTTTATAGCGGGTTTCCAATAGGCTCAGATGGTCTATTATCCCTTTTGGGGTTAAATCAAACTCTTTGGCAATAAGCTGTTCAATAGCCTGGTCTCCGCCTCTGTCTCCGTTATAGGTGTTGACCGAAATCGAGATCGGTTGAGCTATCCCAATGGCGTATGAGAGTTGAACCTCGCACCGGTTGGCCAAACCCCAAGCCACAATATTTTTGGCTACGTGGCGGGCCATATATGCCGCAGAACGGTCAACTTTCGATGGGTCTTTACCGCTGAAAGCTCCTCCGCCATGACGAGCCATCCCCCCGTAGGTATCGACAATTATTTTTCTTCCCGTCATCCCGCAGTCACCGGCTGGCCCGCCGATAACAAATCTCCCGGTGGGGTTAATAAAATACTTTGTTTTAGGGGTGAGCATATTTGTGTCGCCCAGAGCCTCTTTTATAATCTCTTCTATTATTGTCTCTTGGATCTCTTTGTGAGAAATCTTCTCGTCATGTTGATGAGAGACAACTACGGTATCTATTTCAACAGGGTTGCTATCTTCGTAAAGCAGTGTCACCTGTGCTTTGGCATCGGGCAAAAGCCACCAAATATCGCCGTTCTTTCGCTTTTGGGTCGCTTTTTGTAAAATTCTATGACTGAACATTATCGGAGCCGGCATAAGTTCTTTTGTTTCGTTACAGGCATAACCAAACATCATTCCCTGGTCCCCTGCTCCTTGGATACCCGCAGAACCGTCAACCCCTAAGGCGATATCGGAAGATTGCTTTTGGAGGAACTTCAGAACTTTTAAATTTTTGTAATCAAAACCCCGGTTCTCTTCTATATACCCTACGTCTTTGACAACCGAGCGAACAATTTCCTCAACTTTAAGAGTTGCTTTTGAGGTAATTTCTCCCGAAACAACAACCGTATCAGTTGTTGCCATTACTTCACAGGCAACTCTTGAATTCTTATCTGTGGCAAGACAGTTATCTAAAACCGCATCGGCAATCTGATCGCAGACTTTATCGGGGTGTCCCTCGCTGACAGATTCGCTGGTAAAAAGCTGCTTCCCTTTTCTAAGCATTATTCTAAACCTCTTTCTGTTCTCTCAGCGGGGGAAGATTGGGATCCACAAGAATTCTGACTTGCTTGAGAAGCCCTTCTCCTTCGCTTTTGGTTGTTACCCCCTCAAACTCGTTTAGTGCAGTATGAATCAATCTTCTTTCAAATGGGTTCATCGGCTCCAAAAGCTTTGAGCGGCCACTCTTTTTTACCTGACTTGCCGTTCTGTAAGCGAGCCTAACAAGACTCTCTTCGTGCCTTAAACGGTAATTTTCACTGTCGAGGACTATTTTAACCGAGGAATCCAACTGCCCTGCAAACACATTGACAATCAGTTGAATAGCATCGAGATTCTTCCCTTTCTTACCGATAATAATACCGCTGTGTTCGCTGATAATATCCAAAGAGAGTTTGTCTTCCCGTCTGTAGGCAACCTTAACTGTTGCCGGATAGCCCATTTTCTCAAAGAGTGTAACGGTGTAATCAACCACTTTTTGTTCGAACTCATCGGGTTCCTGCTTTTGGTTGTTATCAATATGGACTCTTATGCGGACATTCCCTTTTTTAAAAAGCCCCCTTTTACCCCGATCTACAATTTCAATATCGAGTTGATCCTGATCTAAATCCAACTCTTCTAAAGCCAACGTTATGGCTTCTTGTTCTGTTTTACCTTCAAATTCTTTTATCATAAATAATTCTCCTAAAACCCTTAGCCCTTTTTGCCTTTGAATTGAGGTTTTTTTACAGCCTCAGCTTGCTTCTTATTCCTTCGTGAATTAACAAATACCTGTTGTCCGATAGAGATAAAGTTCATCACCATCCAGTAAAGAAGGAGGCCCGACGGGGCGTTGTAAAGGATAAAGAAGAACATAATCGGCATCCCCAGCATCATAAATTTGCCGGACATACCACTTTGTTGTGTTCCTGCTTGGTTAATTCTAAAAGAGAGAATCATTGAAGCCACATAAAATATAGGCAACAGTCTGATGTTACTGCCTATAACTGGCAAGCTTACGGGTGCAAAATTCCAAATTGTCTCGGGCATCGACAAGTCTTCAATCCAGCCGGGGATAAATAGAGCTCCTCTTAGTTCAAAGTGTTTATTTAACAATCCATAAAGGGCGATGAAGATTGGGAACTGTAAAAGCATCGGCAGACATCCTCCAATCGGATTGATCCCCTCTTTTTTATACAGATCCCCCATCTCTTGGTTCAGTTTTGTTGGGTTATCTTTATATTTAGCCCTTAGCTCTTCCATTTGAGGATTCAGAGACTGCATTTTTGCAGTCGAGTCCATACTTTTCTTGGTAAAGGGCTGTAACACAATTTTTATCAGAATGGTCAGAAGAATAATGGCAATACCGTAGTTAGGAATTAGACGGTAGAAGAAAGCCAGTAACCATTTTAGAATCGATTCCAACCACCCCAGCCAGGTGCTGCTGTCGATTGCTTTCTCTAAATTTAAATCGGAAAGCCCAAAACCGTTATCATCTGCTTTGTTGTAGATAGCCATGTTTGCTTTCAGTTGAGGTCCCACGTAGAATCTGAAAACATCTTTAGAATTGGCGGTTCTTAACGCTGTTCGCGAAAAGTAGAGTCTTGATTCTAAAAGAATATTTTCCGATTTACCCTCCTGAAGGGTTGTTGTGTAAGAAGCAGCATCGGTTATCCCTATAACTGAAAAATATTTTCCGGCAATCGCTACCCACGAGAGATGGTCGGAGGTTTGGTAGGTTCCGTCTTTAAGTTTCGGTCTGCTTTTTTTTCCGTTTTGTTCGATATAAAACCGACGGTAAGTGTAATTGCCATCGGGAGTCTCATGAAAAGCGGGCCCCAGTTGAGGTTCGAAGGCCAGCGTATATGCGAATCCATCATAGTTGAGCCCGATAGCTTTATTTTGGGTATTTTTAAGCTCTATCGCCAGTTCAAAAAGATAATCGTCAGCACCAAAGCGGAAAGTTTTTACTAAGGCAAAACTCTCGTCGGTAGGATTGCCATCTTTACCGACAATGGCGAACATTTGGGAAAATTCAACTCTGTCTTCTAATATTTTGTATTTGAACGGTGCATCGATGGGATTTGTTTTGTTGTTGCCAACATACAATGAAAATGGGTTTGGAGAAGATCCGTCATTGAAAATAAGCTCGACAGGAGAGCCTTGGGCAAGGTGTTTTTTAAGCTTAAGTGATTTTACGGAAGCGCCGATTGGATCAAACTCAATTATAAACACATTGGTTTCAAATTTAAAAATATCTGTAGGGATATCCGTCTCAAGAGCTACAAGGCTCCCTTCCACATTTGATGCCCATCCGTACTCTGCCGCTGTTTTATAAGAGGGAGTTTCAATGACAGTACTCTCTTGGCTGACAGTTTGAGTTGGGGCTGCCTGAACTTCGCTTGTCTGTTCGGGGCTAAAAAATTTAGTCTGAATTCCCATTCCAACTGTAATTATTATTACAGAAAGGACAATTGCAAGTATGGTATTTTTTTCCATATCGACTCCTGATTTTTGTTACAGCGACGTGGTAATCAGAAAAGGGGTCAGACTAGTGATTTATATACTTCTGCTTTCAGAAACAAGTTTGTTAAATGTTTCCGCTGTTGTTCAAACTCTAAGTCCTTTCCTGGATACACTACGATTGCAAAATCGAGACCGTTTATGAAATTTGGGTTTTCATTTCTCCAAATCTCTCGCAACTGACGCCTTATGCGGTTGCGAGATACTGCATTTCCATAGTGTTTAACAGGGATAACAACAACTCTATTTCTCTCTTTCCCATTTGGTGCCACAATAAGCTTAAACTGGTGTGAAGAGAATTTTTTGCCACTACGAAATATTGCATCAATTTCCGGTCTCTTTTTTACCGATTGTTCTCTAGTAAGGCTTTTTCTCATCACTGACGCTAAGTTTTTTTCTCCCTTTTGCCCTTTTTCTGGCAAGGATTTTTCTGCCAGCTTTTGTTGCCATGAGAGCTCGGAAACCAAATTTTCTATTTCGTTTAGTTCTGCTTGGTTGATAGGTTCTTTTCATGAGGAAATCTCCAAATATGTATCGCTTTA
>JBAYOE010000039.1:0-10090 GCA_041678405.1 Sphaerochaetaceae bacterium
AAGTTGATGCCCCTTCTCAGGTTGTTTTTGAACCGATTGAGTTCGGAAGCTCAAAGAATTTAAAAGTGGGGCAAAAAGTTGTCACAATCGGCAATCCTTTCGGCTACGACAGGACAATGACCACCGGCACTGTTTCCGGTCTTGGTCGACCCGTCAGAATTGACGAGAATACGATTATAAACGGGATGATCCAAACCGATGCGGCAATTAATCCCGGTAACAGCGGAGGGCCGCTGTTAGACAGTATGGGACAGATGGTGGGTCTGTGTACCACCATCCATACCACAACGGGAACTTCCAGCGGAGTGAGCTTTGCAATACCGATAGAGACAGCCATTGCAGTTATCCCCGATTTGATAAAATACGGAAAAGTTTATCGGGGATGGTTGGATGCGACGCTGGTTCAGCTGGACGCTGCGATAGTTAATTATGGGGGACTTTCAGCCGATAAAGGTCTTTTAGTCTCTCAGGTTAAAGGTGGCGGGAAAGCAGAGAAGGGGGGACTCAAAGGGGGAACTCAGAGAGTTCAGTACGGAACTTCTGTGATTTATCTCGGAGGCGACATCATAAGCGCAATTAACGGAAAACCTGTTGGTGACTATGCCGATTTATTCAGTGCCCTTGTCAATACAAAAGCCCAAGACACTATCGCTGTCACGGTAATCAGAAAACAGGAGATAAAAGAGTTGAAAATAGAGTTGGTAGAACGTCCGGAGGCTTACCAGTGGACAGTTCGCTGAGGGGCAAAGATTTTAAAGTCGTTGCCGATTACAACCCCGCCGGAGACCAACAGGAGGCTATCGACTTACTGGTTGCGGGAATAGAGTCGGGTTACGAAAGACAGACATTAAAAGGGGTAACAGGTTCCGGTAAAACGTATACGATGGCAAAAATCATTGAGAAGGTTCAAAAGCCAACCCTTGTTTTAAGTCACAATAAAACCTTAGCCGCCCAACTGTTCAGAGAATTCAAATCTTTTTTCCCCGACAATGCCGTTGGGTACTTTGTCTCAACATACGATTATTATCAACCGGAAGCGTATGTTCCCGGCAAAGACCTCTACATAGAAAAAGATGCTGATGTCAATGATGAAATCGAGCGGCTGCGTCTCTTTGCCTCCTTTGCGCTGATGGAACGCAGAGATGTCGTTATCGTAGCGACAGTCAGTTGTATTTTTGGTCTCGGAAGCCCCGTTTCAGTCAGAGAGATGGTTAAACACCTTGTTGTGGGGCAGAAATTTAACCACAAAAGTGACTTGGAAGACCTGATTCGGATGCAGTATGAACGTAATGACATGGTATTGGAACCGGGAACCTTTCGGGTAAGAGGGGATGTGATTGAGATTTATCCCTCCTATTTGGAGATTGCTTTAAGGATTCATCTGAATTGGGATGAAATTGAGAAAATCGAGTGGTTTGAGCCGGTATCGGGAAAAAGAGTTGAATTTTCAACTTCAATAACCCTTTATCCAGCCAAGCAGTTTGTCATTCCCCCTGAGCAGGTTAAAGAGGGGATTAAAAGAATCGAGTTAGAGAAGGAGTATCAGTACAACTATTTCTTGGACCAAGGAAAACTTTTAGAAGCCGAGAGGATAAAAACAAGGGTTGAGTACGATTTAGAGATGCTGCAGGAACTCGGTTACTGTTCCGGCATTGAAAACTACTCAAGACCGCTGGGGAATCGGAAAGAGGGGGAGACTCCGCCGGTGTTGCTTAACTATTTTCCCAAAGGGTTTCTCACTTTTATAGATGAGTCTCACGTTACTATCCCTCAAGTGGGAGGGATGTACGAAGGAGACCGCAGCCGCAAACTGAATTTAGTTAATTACGGTTTCAGACTCCCCTCTGCTTTGGATAACCGCCCCCTAAAATACGATGAGTTTGATAAAACTGTAGGTCAGAGAATCTATGTCTCGGCAACCCCTGCATCCCGCGAGTTGGAAGAGTCGGCTCAAGTAGTGGAACAGATTATCAGACCAACCGGACTGTTGGATCCTTTGGTTGAAGTGCGACCTACCGAGGGCCAAATTGAGGATCTGTACACTGAAATCAAGAAAAACGTTGCCCAAAAAGAGCGGGTGTTGATTACTACACTCACTAAAAGAATGGCCGAAGATTTAACCGATTATCTCTCTAACCTTGGTCTGAAGGTGAGGTATCTTCACTCGGAAGTTGAAACTATCGAAAGGGTGGAAATACTCAGAGACTTAAGATTGGGCCAATACGACATTTTAGTGGGAATAAACCTCCTTAGAGAGGGACTTGATCTACCCGAAGTCTCTCTGATCGCTATTTTGGATGCCGATAAAATCGGTTTCTTAAGATCGGCAACTTCTTTAATCCAGACAATCGGTCGGGCTGCCAGAAACGTCGGCGGTAGGGTAATTATGTATGCCGATCGCATCAGCGATGCCATGAGAGAAGCAATCAGTGAGACCGACAGAAGACGTAAAATTCAGCAAGAGTACAATGAGAAACACAATATTACCCCGACAACCATAAAAAAATCGATTCAAGACTTAATCACCAGGGAAAAGGAGGAGAAAGCCGACCTCCAAAAAGATGACATTAAGTTGATTAAGTCTAAATTTAACCTCCTTGTTGCCAAAGAACGCAAACAATACATAAGAGAGTTGGAAAAAGAGATGCTCGAACAGGCTAAAAACTTAGCTTTCGAACAGGCAGCAATTCTCAGAGATGAAATTGAAGCAATTAAGAATATGATAATAAGCTGAACCCTACCATTTGGTACTAAAAATAACTTTATCCAAAGGCCCATTAACAGTTAAACTGCGTTGTCCTTTTATCCTTTTACTTATATAGCTGTAAATATCACCACCAGTAATTGTACCGTTTTTCAGAACCGGTATTTGATTTAACGGTTTTAATGAACCATCTACTACCAGCTGTCCAGCCTCCAGTTTTTCGTTAGTACCATCACCATGATCCCAGCCCAATGATTCAAGCAAATAGGTTGTAAATACACCATGGAAATGGTTCTCAGGATCAGTAAACAGTTTTCCTGTATCATAAGCCGTAAATTTATTTTTTCTAAAAATGGACCATTCGTATGAATCCTGATTAGCGCTACTGGCTGAAATAGTCAAAAGGCGAGGGTTATAATTGACAGGGTCAAGGTAGGGTTGTACATAATTACCGCTGTAACAGGAATCAAGAATCAAAATTGCATTACCCTTACTCATTTCATTAAATTTTTCCAACAGCACTGCCGTATCCAAATAGTCATATTCTTTATTCCCGGGTAAGTCTGCAACAATCAAATCACCGCTTCCGGTTCCGCCATGACCGGCATAGTAGACAAGGAGCAGGTCATTTTCTTCCAGTTGCTCTATCTTTTCCTCAATTTTACCCAGCACATTCACTTTTGTTGGGAAAGTTAAAGGATCTACTATTTCTCTTTCTTGTAGCATATAAGTAATACTTAAATCTTGGTTTAACTTAGAAGCCAGTTGCTCCAAAGCTTCACCGAACTCTTTTACATCCCTTATTGTCCCGTTAAGTTGCCTTGCTATAGATAGAAACTCATTATTTGTATAACCTCCCCAATAATCCAATCCAATCAAAACTGCCTCAATTTTTGGTTTAGGTGGTTTTTTTACAAGTAATTCACAGGATGAAAAGAGTAATAAAGCCAAAGAGATTATAAGAATAAGAAGTCTAGTTTTTCTCACCGACAATCTCCTTTTGAGTATCAAGCTTCCACTTAAAGCCAACTGTTGTCGAGACCGAGAGATAGGAGTCTCTTACATCCAAAGAGATAGGCACTGTTAAAACCCAGTGATTTTTTTTCTTATTGGGAGCTATTTCGTATTCAGGGGCGACTGTGAATCTGAAAAGGGGAATCATTTCACTAGTTTGGGTATAGACAGAGACAAAAGCTGCTGTTGCTGCCCTAAAAGCAAAGTAGTCATTTATGTGAAAAGTATAACTTAAAGAGGGACCGACAGCGACAAACGGGCGCCAGATAGTAACTCCGTGAACAATTGAACGTGTCGTGTAGTAGCCACTTATTGCCAGCGATAACTCACTTTTTTTAGTTAGTCTTAATATTACAGGCTCAAGTGAGGTGCCTAAAGTAAGATGGGTTCTGACGGGTAATTCATCGTTGTGTTTCTCTGCCGGTATACTCTGATAAACTCCCAGCTCCGTAGTGACACTGATGCCCTTCTCAATTGCAACACCGCCAAAGAGGGCATTTGATAAACTAAAAAGAGAGAAAATAAAAAATATCTTTAAAAGAATTCTCTTTTTACTTCCCATAGTGGTTCCAATATACTGTTTTTAATGCAAAAAGGCATATAAAAATAAATATCGGAAAAAATGATGAATTTACTTCACCGATAAATCTTAATATCCTCGAGGCGGATTGAAAGATTAATATTGTCTGTCTCTATTTTAGAAGAGCTATAAGCCAAAAGAGGATAAGAGTTCCACTCACACCTTAAAAGGTACCTTCCCCCCTGATACTCTTGTGCTACAATTTTTACATCCTCAAAGAGCAGATGATTTTTATACTCTGCCATAGGCAAAGAAAAATTTGTCTGTAAAACTACATCTTCAGGTCTGAAAAAGATGTCGTAACTCTCTTTTGCTAAGAAATCGGGTCTTTTATTCTCATTAATAACCAAAGCTTTTTCAATCATGCTGCTTGGCAGCAGAGTTCCCTCCCCCATAAATTGAGCGGCAAACAATGTTGCCGGGTTGGTATAAATCTCTTCGGCAGTATCAAACTGAACCATTTTTCCCTCTTCCATCACAACGATACGGTCACTGATGGTTAAAGCCTCTTCTTGGTCGTGGGTCACATACAAAGTAGTAATGCCAGTAGCAGAATGGATTTTCTTAATCTCTTGGCGCAGATGTTTTCTCATTTTTGCATCCAAAGCACTCAATGGTTCATCCAAAAGCAACAGCTGCGGTTCACTGGCCAAAGCCCTGGCTAAAGCGACTCTTTGTCTTTCCCCGCCGCTTAAAAGGCCAATTTTTCTTTTTTCGTAACCCTGAAGACCAACTAATGCGAGCATCTGTTTTACCTTTTCTTTGCGCTCTTTTTTGGAAAGTTTTTTAAATCTGAGACTGTAAGCAATGTTCTTTTCCACATTGAGATGGGGGAAAAGGGCATAATCTTGAAACACCATCCCAATATTGCGTTCCCAGACCGGTTTGTCGTTTATCAACTGGCCATTTAAGGTTATAGAGCCCTTGGTACACGGAATCAGACCGGTAATCAGCTGTAAAGAGGTGCTTTTCCCACATCCGGAGGGACCGACAATACTGACTAATTCTCCCTTTTCAACTTTTAAATCCAATTTCAGAGTAAACTCGGGATAATTTACCTCAATGTTGGAACAAATCAGACCCATTTATTTTATTTCCCCCCTTTTTACCAATTCACTGACAAAGAAAACAACTGCACATATTAATATTAAAATCGTCCCTAAAGCACAGGCCCCGGCAAAGTTATAAGAACCGATGAGACGGTAGATGATAATCGGTAAAGTTACCAACGAAGAGTCGGCCAATGTCAAGGTTGCATTGAGTTCCCCTATTGAGAGGGCAAATCCAAAGGCAAAAGCGGTAATCAGAGCCGACCTGAGCAGCGGCAGTTCTACAAACCAAAAGGTCTGTCTGACGTTTGCCCCCAATGTAAGCGAAGCCTGAGTATAACTAAAAGATATTTTTCTGTACTCTGGTAAAACCGTCCTTAATACAAAGGGGCTGATAATTACGACATGGGCCAGCACTACCAGAGCCCTGCTGCCTAAATGGGAGGGGTTAAGCCAATTGGAGATTAAAAGATACCCTAAACCGATAATTACCGATGAAACAGCCATCGGCAGCATCGCAAAAAGCTCCAAGGAGAGTGAGTAACGCCCCTTTTGATTTCTGAGACGGCTGCTCAGTAAAGTCGAAAAAACTAAGCCCACAAATGAGGCTAAAAAAGCTATAACAAAGCTCAAAAGCAGAGCAGAAGCAGCCACACCCATAATCGACGAACTGACTTGCGATGAACCAAACAGTTCTTTATACCACCTTAACGTAAAACCGACCTTGCCACCCCGGGAAACCGGTGCGGTAAAAGAGCGATAAACAATACCGCCTAAAGGACCCAACACAAACAGTGAAGAGAAGGCTAAATAGATGAAAATAAGGATTTTTATGAGTACGGACTTCTCTCTTCGGATCAACCTTTTTTGGTCTATTAGCTCAATCTCCTCTTGGTGAGCCACCAACCGTTGAGTCCAGATATAAACTCCGACTAAAATTATATTCACAACTATCGAGAGCAAACTCAAAGAGGCAGCCCCTTCCAAATCCAAGAGCATTCGGGCTCTCCTGTAAATCTCAACTTCCAAAGTCGTAAAGCGGGGTCCTCCGCCCAAAACCAGAAGAATGGCAAAACTTGAAAAGCAAAATAAGAAAATCAGAGTCGAGGCACTTAAAATCGGAGGAATAAGACGGGGTAAAGTAATTGTTCGAAAAATTGTTAATTTTTTGGCTCCCAATGTCATAGCCGCATCGTTGTAACGGGAGGGTAGTTGTTCCCAAAAAGTCGAAATAAGGGCCAAAGCGATAGGGAAATTGTAAAAAGCATGAGCGGCAATGACCGCTTTAAAGGTGTATAAAATCTTAAGGGGAGGTTCTTCCAACTTAAAAAGAGCCATTAAAAGCTGATTTAAAAGACCGCTGTTGCCATAAAATATTACAAACCCCAAAACAACTAAGATAGAGGGAAGAACAAAAGGGATTACGCTGATTGCTTTTATTAATTTTTTGCCAAGGAAAGTGTAGTTGGCCAACAGATAGGCTCCCGGTAAAGCAATCAGAATTGAAACAACTGTGCTGATGAAAGCCTGAAAAAGGGTGAACCGTAAAATCCGCCAAGTGTAGGGGTCTTTCGCTAAAAGAAAGACCCTGCTTAACGTAAATGTTTTATCTTCGCCGACAAAAGCTTTTGTTAGGATGAAAAGAAGGGGAACCATAAACAGCAGAGCCAACAGCAACACACTAGGAGTGCCGACAATTTTATAAAAAGAGGAGCTCTGTAAAATTGAACCGGAATCGGCAATTCCCCCTTTTCTTAATTTCATCTACTGACAACCTCTGTCCATTCATTAAGCCACTTATCCCTAAACTGTGCAATCTCTTCACTGTCGAGAAACAGAGAGGGATTTGCTTTGGGAGCCCAATCAAAAGCATCGGGCAGTTCAACTTTCTCGTTAACCGGATACATAACATTGGCAACTGCTATCTCAAGTTGCGCATCGGTAAGCAGAAAATCGATAAACTCTTTAGCCTGTTCAATATTTTTACTGCTTTTTAATATACCGGCACCCTCGATAACTCCAAGATTGCCCGAATCAAACAATGTTGCCTGATAACGCTCAGTCCCTTCGTTCATGATATGATAAATAGGACTGGTAGTATAACTGATTACTAAAGGAGCTTCCCCTTGGGTAAATAACCCATAGCCGCTGGACCACCCGTCGGCAATCGTCAGGACATTTGGTTTAACGGCTTCCCACCACTTGAGATACTCCTCTTTATAAACTGCAATTGTCCACTGCAATAACCCCATTCCGACGTTACTTGTTCTTGGGTCAATTAAGATAAGAGACTTTTTCCATTTCGGATCCAACAAATCGTCAAACGATTTAGGGGGTTCTTTTACTTTTTGAGAATCGTAAACAAAGGCATAGTTTCCGTAGTTAAAAGGGAGCAGAGTATATTTCGGATCAAAATGGAGAAAGCTGGGGATATCTTTAAGTGCTTCGCTTTCATAACTTATAAGAAGATCTTCGGCGTAAGTTTCGTGCAGCAACTCATTTGTTATCCCGATAACAACATCGGCTTTAGGTTTAGACTTCTCCAAAACAAGCCTTGTTAAAAGCTGTCCTCCCGTACCCGAAGAGACCAGATTAACCTTAATTCCGCTCTTTTGCTCAAACTCTTTAACAATGGCAGGACCGGGTCCCCATTCAGAGACAAAAGAGTCATAAGCATAAACAGTGAGATAAGCTGTGGTTGCCGGCTCCTCTTTTGCTCCCCGACCAAACAGGGCAAGAGGAATAAAGAATAGAGCCAGAATCAAATAAATGTAGCGCTTTAACATAAAAAGCACCTCCTTAAAAAATTCTGCCTATGGGGATTTGTTTATGAGTTCACAAAAGTCCCTTCGCTGGCATTACCCAGATCAGGTTCAACGGGTGTAATCTCAGGCCGAAGAACTCGACCACCCCAAGACGATTACAGGTTATTGATATTACCAATGGTTGTCAAGGAGACCCAATACTTTAGCATTATAGCTTATAACATCTAAAATAGAGCTTGTGTTAAACGGTCCGGGGAAATTGATTAACTGCACATAATCCCGATTCCCACTCTTAAATGATTCGCCTTGGACAGAGTGCCAGTTGTCGATGATAAGATCGGCATCCAGACCCTCTATTTTTATGATATCCCCTAAAGTCAAATCCTGCGGACCGAAAACAAATAAAACATCGTAGCCTAAAAACTGTGCAAAATCTTTGTGGTGGTACTGAACAACTGCTTTGATGCTTTTTCTTTTATCTCTGTTTTCACTGAGCTTTGAACTCAGTTTATCCAACTCATTTTTCCACAGTTCAAACTCTTTTTGGGTATTTAGAATCTCGGCAACATTTTTGACCGAAACAACCAGTTTGTCGGGAGAGTTGTTTGTATTTACAAGGTGGAGGTTGTTTTCATCCAGATTGGCAGCCTTTACCAAGTTTTTAATGAAACCCTCATACCCGGCCCAGAAAACCAAATCGGCTTTGCTGGCTTTTATTATATCGTTGGGAGAAAAATCGTACTCAGGAGGATGACGTAATTCAACAGGGGCTAAAACCTGCACTTTTTGGTTGGTCGCAGCCTCAACAATACCCCCGACCCAACTGGTTGAAGCAACGATTGAAATATCATCCTCGGTTAAATATAAATCCTTTGTTCCCTGAGCAAAGACAAAAAAATTCAAAACAAACAGTAACATAAAGACAACTTTAAGATTACGATACATACAAACACCTCCCTATTTTAAACGATTAATTATCATCACAACTGCCAATATCAAAGCCGAGACAAGAGCTGCGGTTGAACCCAAAGGGAGATTCAGTAACAGGGCTCCAAAAAAGCCTCCCACGGCAACAACAAGACCGAACAGACAAGAGAGTAACAGTGCAGTTCCGAAGTTCTTGGCGACCCTTAAGGCTGCCATTGCCGGCAGTAAAATTATTGCATCTACCAACAGTGCCCCAACCAACCTAAGAGCGGTTGCTATTCCCAGTCCGAGTAAAACAAACATCAGTCCGATGATTTTCTCGACTGGGACACCCAGCAGATGAGCCAGTTCTCTGTTTAACAAAACCAGTTGAATCTCTCTGTAAGCGACAAAAAATGTTAATACAACGGCCAATCCCACAAGAAATGTGAAAATTAAATCGCCTTTGGACATCATTAAAATATTGCCGGCAAAAATATCGAAAACCTGCATTGCCGGTACACCCGTTACAGCCAAAAGAATAAATGCTCCCGCCAAAGAACCCGTCATAAAAAGACCGCTGATACTGCTTGCTGTAATCGATTGTCTGTTAACCATGAAACCCATGGCAAAAGAGGCACACAGAACCGCGGCGTAAGCTCCCAATGTTGAGGAAAATCCTAAAGCCAACCCTGCGGCGGCTCCCAGTAAGCCGACATGCATCAGTGTGAAACGGATAGCCGTCAGAGAAAGTGAAACAATGATTATCCCCAACAACGATAAAGTTAACCCCCCAATCACCATTGCAAAAAAAGCATTTCTGATAACACCGACGGAGAAAGCAGACAAAATAAGATCAACCATCTAATCTGATCCTCCTAAAGAACCGCCCTCCAAATAGTATGAACTGTTAAAATTTATGTTTTGCAGGTTTTCATGACTGACTACTATTAAAGTAAAGTTCAACTCTTGCCAAAGGTCATCAATGAGTTCAATAAGTTCTTCTTTGGCGTAAGAATCCAAATAGGTGGTAGGTTCATCCATCATTAGGAGCTTTGGATTTCTGATAAGG
>JBAYOE010000040.1:0-10044 GCA_041678405.1 Sphaerochaetaceae bacterium
CCGGTGGGTCCGGGCAGAGGTTCCGGTGCCGGTTCTTTGGTTGCCTATTGTATGGAGATAACCGATATCGATCCGATTAAATACAATCTGATCTTTGAGAGGTTTCTCAACCCTGAAAGAATAAGCATGCCCGATTTTGACATCGATTTTTGTTACGAACGGCGCCAAGAGGTTATCGACTATGTAACTGAAAAATACGGTTCTGAGCGGGTGGCTCAGATAGCGACTTTCGGAACTTTGAAAGTCAAAGCCGTCATAAAAGATGTTGCTAGGGTTTTGGATATCCCGTTTGCCGAAGCAACAAGGATTGTCAATTTAATTCCCGATGTCCTGGCAGATGACCAACAGAGTGGAAATCCCCGTAAGCTTACGGTTCAGGGAGTCCTTGATTCAATCGAGCCGCTGAGAGAACTTGAACAGCAAGGGGGTGTTTATGGGGAGCTGTTCAGTGTTGCAAAACGACTGGAGGGGTTTAACCGACATACCTCTACCCATGCTGCGGGAGTGGTTATCGGAAAAAAAGATTTAACCGAATATATCCCCTTATACAGAGATCCAAAAACCGGAGCTATCACAACTCAATACACTATGGATATGCTGGAAGGCTGTGGTTTAATAAAGATGGACTTTTTAGGACTAAAGACCTTAACTCTAATCAAACACACCGAAAACCTGGTCAGGAAAAAAGTACCCAACTTCTCAGTCACTGAAGTCAGCGAAGAGGATGAGCAAACTTTTGAGATGCTCAGCCGCGGCGACAGCGGTGGAGTATTCCAGTTTGAAAGTATGGGGATGAGAAGAGTCCTTAAAGACACAAAGCCAAACTCAATTGAAGATTTGGTTGCTTTAAATGCCCTCTATCGTCCCGGCCCGATGGCCAATATTCCGAAATTTATCGAGTCCAAAAATAATAAACAAAAGATTGACTACTACCATGAGGATTTGGAAGAGGTTCTAAAAACCACATACGGAGTTATTGTTTATCAGGAACAGGTAATGAAAGTTGCCCAGATTATCGGGGGATACACCTTGGCAAATGCCGATCTTTTAAGACGGGCAATGGGGAAAAAAGAGGCTGCGGTAATGGCAAAAGAGAAAAAGAGATTTCTCGCCGGTGCCCAAAAGAAAGGCTACTCGCCCCATGTTGCCGACTCCATCTTTGAGATGTTGCTGCCGTTTGCCGGATACGGATTTAACAAAAGCCATGCTGCTGCCTATTCGGTCATAGCCTACCGGACAGCCTATCTTAAAGCAAACTTTCCATCTGAATTTATGGCTGCCAACCTAACAAACGAGATGGGAAATCCCGATAAATTTTCCCAGTATCTCAGTGAAACTAAAGCAATGGGTTTAGAGATAGAACCCCCCTCAATCAACGACAGCGAGCGTCAGTTCACCGTTGTCGATAATAAAATTATTTACGGCTTACAGGGAATTAAAAACGTCGGAGAAGCGGCGGTTGAGTCGATTCTTAAAGAGCGGAGGGAAAACGGCCCCTATAAAAGTTTTTTAGATTTTTTATACCGCAACGAAAGCAGAGTTCTCAACTCAAAATTACTTGAGTCTCTGATATTAGCCGGTTCTTTTGACAAATTAAATATAAACAGACCGACTTTAATGGCTAATTTGGAGATGGCGGTTAAGCATGCCCAACGGCACCACGAAAGCAGTGCCTATGGGCAGGCTTCGCTCTTTGATTCCCAGGAAGACTCTTTTGTCGAGACATTTGAGATGCAGGAAGTACCTGATTCAACTCTTTTAGAGAAATTAGAGACGGAAAAACAACTTCTGGGTTTTTATGTCAGCGGGCATCCCATGGATATGTATCGACTTATCTGGGAAAAAATCGTGACTGTTAATCTGAAGGAGGAGGAACGACTCCCTTTAAGCAGGTCGATTAAACTTGTTGCAATGGTTACGAATTTGAAGGAAATTACAACCAGAGGCGGTAATGGTAACAGAATGGCTTTCATTGAGTTAACCGATTTTAACGGAACAATTGAGGCGGTCGCTTTTCCGAATGTTTATCAGGAGATTGCACAACTTTTAAGAGTCGATAAAGTTTTTGGCTTTTTAGGGAAGTTTGAAAAAAGAGACGAAAAACTCTCTTTTATAATCGAAGGGATTAAAGAACCTGAAGA
This sequence comes from Sphaerochaetaceae bacterium, assembly GCA_041678405.1. Lineage (GTDB taxonomy): Bacteria > Spirochaetota > Spirochaetia > Sphaerochaetales > Sphaerochaetaceae > JBAYOE01. The sequence continues at coordinate 2,142 of JBAYOE010000040.1, forward strand.
GCTGCAACCTGAAACATTGAGGGAGGCTCATTTGATTTTAATCGAGGAGTACTGCGACCCCAATTCCCTTCGTTCGGTTATGGATACCTGCATCACCTACAGGGGAAACTGTGAATTACAAATCCACATTGTTTCAAACTACCAAGGTTCCAAAACAAGCCGAATAATAAAAGCCGGCAGGGAGTTTTCGGTAAACAGTAACAGCGATTTTGTTGAAGCTCTGAAAAAACATCAAGCTGTCAGCGATATCTGGTTTAATTGATATGGAGGAAAATCATGGGAGAATTTGCCCGATTTATTAGTCGCCTTCTCTATCTGTACAATATTTTAATAGTAGTCAGGATTCTTTTACAGTGGGTAAATCAAGCCAAACTAAGAGACAACGAAAGCGATTTCGGAAAAGTCTTGGCTTCCATTGTTGATCCTTATTTAAATATTTTCAGAAATCTCACATTTTTAAAGAGGGGAACGATTGACTTTACCCCTTTAGTGGCCCTTTGGATTGTCGGAATCTTTCAAAAAATCTTTTTGAGTATTGCCAATGCCGGGCGTTTTTCCATAGGGATTATTTTGGCAACAATTATTCAAACATTCTGGAGTTCAATAGTCAGTTTAGTTCTTACAGTCTTAATCATTGTTTTGGCAGTGCGAATCTATCTCTCATACAACCGTAATCCAAACTCAATCAGATACATAGCCCTGATAGACAATGTTCTTCGGAAGTTACTCGATTTTGTACACACTAACTTTTTTAGGGGCAGAGAGGTCTCCTCAAGAACCCTTTTGTGGAGTACTTTGGCTTTGGTTATAGTCGTCTACATAGTTTGCTCCCTCTTAATCGGCCTACTTATTTCGGTTTTAGTCTAAAAAGGGTAAACCGTGTTTATAAGGGAACTTAAAGAGCCGCTGAGTTCTTTAAAGGGAGTCGGCAAACAAACATCGGCCGCTTACGCCTCTTTGGGGTTAAACAGCTGGGGGGATTTGCTTCTGTTAGCCCCCCGCTACTATGAAGACCGCCAAAACATAGTCCCTCTGGGTCTGGTTGCTGACGGCTCTTATGCAAATACCTTTGTCCAAGTAATCTCCCACTCCTACTTTGGACCTCTGGGAAGAAAAACTCTGAAAGTTACCGTTTCTGATGTTAGCGGCCAAGGAGATGCAACAGCCTCTCTGCTCTGTTTTGGCAGAAACTTTCTTGCGAAAACTTTTAGGGTCGGATTACGATTTTATCTTTACGGGCAGTTTAATTTAAACTTTCGTGAGTTACAGAGTTCCCAATTTGAGATGGTCTTACTAAACAGTGAAGATTCCTTGCCTCCTGAGTTTGGGAAGTTAGTCCCGATTTATCCTTTAGCGGGAACCCTCACCCAAAAAACGGTACGCCGAGATGTTAACAGACTATTGGCAATGACAGAGGAGTTTACCGAAGAGTTACCTGTTTCAATCAACCAAAGAAACTCTCTGCTTCCGATTAACGAAGCTTTAAACTATTTACACAATCCCCCCTCTTTAAAAAAGGGGGAACAAGCTTATTTTACTTTCAGTTTCATTGAACTGTTTTATCTTCTGTTTACCAACAGGCGTAAAAGCGGGCCGTCTGCCCAAGGGGCTTTTGATTTTAAGTTACTCGATATTCAAAAAAGATTTTTGGAAACTCTTTCGTTTAAACTGACAAAAGACCAAGAAGAGGTAACAAAAGAGATCTGTAACGATTTGTTGCAAGAGCGGGCAATGAACCGACTTTTGCAGGGGGATGTCGGTTCGGGTAAAACTTTGATTGCCTGGTTAAGTGCTCTTTTGGTGGTTGCACAAAAAAAACAGGTCGCATTCATGGCTCCTACGGAACTTTTAGCCCGACAACATGCCGAACAGGCAGCCTCTTATTTGGAACCTTTAGGGGTTCGTTTGGCATTTTTAACAGGTTCGGTAAGTGCAAAAGGGAGAAAGCTTCTTTTGGAAGCCCTCGCTAACGGCGAGATAGATATAATTATTGGAACCCATGCCCTTTTTTCTACTCCGGTAAAATTTAAAAACCTCAGCTATATAATAATTGACGAACAGCACCGTTTCGGAGTTGCCCAAAGAATAGCCCTTCTCCAGAAAGGGAAGAAGGTAGATGTCTTAATGATGAGCGCAACTCCGATTCCGAGAACCCTTGCCCTCACGGTATTTGGAGATTTGAACATCTCGACAATCAGGATGATGCCTTTAGGTAGAAAACCCATTACTACATACTTGGTCTCTAATCAGAGCCGCAATAGGATGTATGCTTCAATTGAGGTTGAGTTTTCCCGTGGGCATCAAGCCTATTTTGTCTATCCGAGGATAGATGACCAAGGTTCCTCGAATTTAAGAGACGTGGAATCGATGTACAAATATCTAAGTACCGAAATTTATCCAAACATTAAAGCGGCTCTCATTCACAGCCGTCTTTCCGATGAAGAGAAGATTGATATCTTAAGAAAATTTAGGGCAAGAGAACTGACCTACCTTGTCTCGACAAGTGTTGTTGAAGTTGGAATTGATGTTCCAAACGCAACCTGCATGGTTATTGAGCATGCCGAACATTTTGGACTCTCTGCTTTACATCAGCTGCGGGGACGGGTCGGAAGAAGCTCTCTCCAGTCTTACTGCTTTTTGGTTTATGAAGACAAGCTGAGTGAAGAAGCTAAAAAAAGGCTTCTTGTTATGAAAAACTCAAATGATGGATTTTATATAGCCGAACAAGACCTTCTTATAAGGGGGCCGGGGGAGGTTTCAGGCTTCAAACAATCGGGATTTTTAAAACTGAGATTTGCCTCCTTAACGGGAGATCCTCACCTTCTGGAGATTATAAGGGATGAAGCCGACGCTATTTTGGAGTCGGACGAAGGTTTAATAAAACTGGAGAATGCTCCCATTAGAGAGGTTTTATTAAAGGCTCCCCCTTTTGAAAATTTAACAATGGAAAGTTAGCCTTCCATTGCAATTTATTTTTGTTAATCTTATTGTAGGCATTATGAGAATCAGTGGGGGTCTTTACAAAGGGAGAGTCATCGTTTGCCCTCCGGGGGTCATAAGACCGGCGATGGAGAGAATGAGAGAATCCCTCTTCTCTATTTTAGGCGATATTTCGGATGAGCCCTTTTTAGATCTCTTTTCAGGCAGCGGCTTAGTCGGAATCGAGGCGGCAAGCAGAGGAGCCTCTCCTGTCCACTTAGTTGAATCAGATTGGAAAAAACACCCGATAATAAGAGGGAATATAAGCTTTGTAGAGCAGCAAATCAGACTGTTTCCGTCCGATGTTTTTAAATTCTTACCGAATGTAAAACAGCAGTACGAAATTGTTTATGCCGATCCCCCTTTTAACCTAAAAGAGAAAGACCGTATCGGTTTGTTAATTTCAAAACACAACGTCTTGAAACCCAGCGGTCTTTATATAATCCACTACCCTTCCGAGGAAAAAGAGGTTCTAAGTTTGACAATCGGAACTTTGAAAGCATTTGACGAGAGAAAATATGGGCGTTCGATTTTACGGTTTTACAAGGAGAGTTAACTTATATGGAGATTGTTGACCAGATTTTCAGTGAAAGCATCAGGGTAAAAAGTCACGAGGTTGATTCTTTTAATAAAGCTCATCCCCTCTACTATTTCCAACTTATGCAAGAGGTTGCCGGCTGCCACGCCTACCAAAGAGATATGGGTATTCCCCAACTTTTGAAAAAGGGAAAAACTTGGGTTGTCACCAGAACAAAAATGAGATTTTATGACTACGTTGAGTGGCCCGGCTCAATTACAGTTGAGACTTGGCCTCAAAAACCTTGGAAGTTCTATTTCCCACGGGTATGTAGGGCCTTTGATTCTGATAAAACGCTCCTCTTTGAATCCCTCAGTCACTGGGTTGTCGTAGATACATCCACTGGACGCCCTGTGAAACCAGAAAACTTTCCTTTTATGGAGATACCAAAAAACGAACCTGTTATCATAGACCCGGATTTAGGAAAAAGGGTTCAATTTAACAACTCGCAGGATTCAACTTTAATTGAATACCACCCTCAGATTCTCTATTGCGACATTGATTTAAATCTACATGTTAATAATGTCGCTTATCTGCAGTGGATTTTGGACTCACTCTGCTTCTCCTTCAGAGATGAATATAAGTTACAGGAAGTTGACATCACCTACATAGCACAAGCATTCAGAGACGATAAACTTGTAATTTATAGCAACAAACTTGAAAACGAAGAAAGTGTAACATTTAGCCATCAGGTAAATCGTTTAGACCAAGATAATGAAACTACTCAGCTTTGTAATGCCGAAACAAAATGGATTAAAAAAACTCAATAGTGAGGGGGCCTTTCTGAAGGAACTTCTCCTTTCTGCATCTGTTTAATTTGTCCTTCTATAATCTCTACTCTTTTTAAAAGGGTTTCCAAGTTTCTACCCTGTTTAATGAGTAACTCATCTAAAGTCATAACCGTCTCTTCCAAATAGGTCTCTTTAATCTCCAGTTGTGTAACTCTCTCTTCAGTTGTCACTTTTTATCTCCTGCTGTTGTCCATTTTGCACCACAAAAAGAGTTGTTTCAACAATGTATACTATACCCTACCAAATTGTTGCACTTTGGTGCATAATCAAAACTGAGGTAAAAAATGAAAGGAGAACGAGTTGCCCAGTTAAACCTTCTTCTGCACTCCCACCCTGAGGGATTAAGAAGGGCTGAAATTGCCCGCAGATTAGGTGTTCACCGCTCCACAATCAGCCGCTATATCGATAAATTAAAAGAGTACATCGATATCTACGAAGAGAATAACTTAATTAAAATAAGAAGTAGCGAAAAAGATGAAAACATCTCTTTAAGTCTTTATGAGTCATTAGCCTTTAACCTTTCGGCTGAGATTCTCTCTTCAAACACAGACTTTCAAAACCCTCACCTAGCCAGCGGTTTAAGAAAAATTGCAATGAATATGCGCTCATACGCCCCCAAGATTTCGGACAATATTTTAACCCTAGCCGAATCAATAGACCAAGAAATGCATAAAAAAAAGGAAGCTTCGGGAAAATTCAATGCAATTTTAGAGGTCTTAATCGACAGTTGGGTTTCAGGAAAGATGGTCCACCTACAACACAAAAAAGATTCTGAAGTATTGGAAACAGAATTTGCCCCTTACTTTATCGGTTTCAGAGAAGAAGAGGGGGGAAGAAACCCAATAAGCGTGACCGGAAGATTGAGACACACCTCTGAAATAACTACCATCGACATCAAATCAATCTTAAGTGCCGTAATATTAGATCAAACCTACACGATTCCCGACAACCTCAAACCATTTCAGAAAAGAGATTCATCACAATCTTACGACAGCATCGACTTTGTTCCTTTGGTTTTAAAGGTTAAAGAGAAATCGGCAATCAACTCTTTTAGAACACTTAATCACACTCCCATCAGGTACGAGAAAAACGAAAATGGGGAGACTTTCTGTTACATGGAAGCCGAAAATTCAATTGAACTGATTTTACGGTTAATTCAATGTATCGACAGTGTTGAGATAATTAAGCCCCTTAGTTTCAGAAAACAGTTTGTTGCAATGTTGGAAAAAATATTGGCCATCTACTCAAACTGACCTCTTTCTTAGCAGCCAATTTTTCTTCGTTCACAAATTGTTTCATTTAATCAAATTTTAATGATATAGCCGCCTCTATTTTGTTTTCGTACATTTATGTGCATACATCATATTAAGGAGCTTTCAATGAGTAACCTAAAAATTGCTATTATTATAAGCAGTACCCGTAGTAACAGAGTCGGCCTTCAGGCTGCAGAGTATGTTGAGTCAATCGCTTCCAAAAGAAGCGATATGAATTTTGAGATTGTCGATCTGCGTGATTATCCTCTCCCCTTTTTCGATGAAGTTGCTTCCAATGCTTTTGTTCCTTCCAAAAATCCCGTGGCCCAAAAGTGGCAACACTTTATAGCTCAGTTTGACGGTTATGTTTTTGTTACAGCCGAGTATAATAACAGCATTACGGCGGCTTTAAAAAATGCTTTGGATTATGCCTATCCTGAGTGGAATCGCAAAGCTGCCGCTTATTTTTCTTACGGTTCAGCGGGAGGAGCCCGTGCCGTACAACATTTACGCGATATCTGTATTGAACTTCAGATGGCACCGGTTCGCCATTCGGTCTTAATTCAGGGTGCCGACTTCTTTAAAGTTATGACCGGTGAAGTTAAGGTAAAAGATTTAGAGTACCTTGAACCTTTAGTGAATGAGATGCTGGAACAACTCTCCTGGTGGGCCAAAGCCCTTAAAGAGGCACGGAAGAAGTAGAATACAGTTTTAACTAGAAATTTTAGTATTATGCAAATCTTAAAACCCAATACTTTAACAAACGTAAAACTTTAAGCTTTCTATAGCGTGTTGCCCTTCTCATTTTATGGGAATAAACGATATTACGACAAATTAATAGTTATCTACTTAGATCACCCCCTTTTTGCCATTTTTTATTGCATTTTAAGATTGTAGAGGCTATCCTAATGTCAGAATCGAGATGGAGGAACGGTATGAAGAGATACGTTTGTGATTTGTGCGGTTATATTTATGATCCAGCCGAAGGAGATCCCGATAACGGAGTTCAACCAGGAACTGCTTTTGAAGATGTTCCCGAAGATTGGGTTTGCCCCCTTTGCGGTGCAGCAAAAACCGACTTCTCACCTGAAGATTAATTAACTTAAGCCAATTAGAACCGCATAGTTTTATGTGGTTCTTTTTTTGTTTAACTAAGCCTTATTGACTCTTGCTCAACGGCTTTCTGAAGTCTCTCTTCCTCGGTAACAATAATCGGGGACTCTTTCACAAACAGTGAGCCAAAGAGAGCCGCCATCAAAAGGGCTATGCTTACAATAAAAACATGCTCCAAGTAGTATCCTCCCTGTAAATTCATAACTATCAAAAGAGGGATACCGACTAAGTGTCCACTGAGAAGAAGGACTCCCTGAGACGATGATTCTTGAACCGGGTAACTTAGTTCAGAGGCGTACTGAAAACCTAAAGGAATTGCACTCTGAAAGAAAAAGCCCAAGACAAGTGAACCGATAAAACCAACCACAATTGTGCTTAAAAACTCCCACTTAATAATTGGAATACAGGCAAAGAAAATCATCCCCAATATTATTCCAATCAAACAGATACTAAAAAACAACTTTCTTTTCCGCAAAAAATCGGAAAGTAAAGGGATAACAACGCTGCCTATTAGTCCCGCAATAAGAAAAACCAAACCAAGAGTTCCTGTTGAATCTTCTATCCCCACAAAAGCTGTAATTGTATCGATTTTTACAATAAATACGTTGTAAATTGCCCAAACAAGCCCAAATATTGTGATAAAACCGCCCATATGTTTTTTTCTCAGCAGAAGAGAATAAGAGACAATGAAGCTCTGCATTTTAAATGGTTCACGCGAGGGGGGTGTCGGAGGCTTCTCTTTAAAAAGAAAAATAACGGCAATAGAGGCAATCGCATTAATAATTCCCAAATAGAATAAAAGAGAAGCTATCCCTGAGCCATAGGTCTCAGAACCCACCTTTGATACAACTGCCCTAGGAGAGATTATCATAACCAATAGCAGTCCCAAGTATTGTGCCAAAGAGACCAAGCCTGTGGCAAATCCTCTTTCACGCAGGGCAAACCACCTTGAGACAACAAGTGTGACGTTACTGATTATTGCAGTGTAAGCAACCGAAAGCCCTATCTGAGAGACCACTACCAAAACAAAACTGTGGGCAAAGAACCCTTTGATAAGGCCAAAAAAAGCTAATATAATGGCACTGATTCGCAGTGTCCACTTTACCCCCAACTTTGTCACAACATAGGTTATCGGGATACTGACAATAATATAAGCAACAAGGTGAATCAATGTTAAGATATCGGGGCCA